>DMPD01000190.1:14671-14845 GCA_003456125.1 Cyanobacteria bacterium UBA8156
AGCGGCGGTTTCGCACCAGCTCGTGGCACAGTTGTGGGGCGATCGAGGCGATTACCGAAGCCAATGTGTTGGCCGCATTGACGAATTGTGTGGCGGAACACCCCGGCGAGTACGTGCGGTTGGTGGGGGTAGACCCCAAGGCCAAGCGGCGGGTGACCGAAGTCATGTTGCAAC
>DMPD01000190.1:15186-15565 GCA_003456125.1 Cyanobacteria bacterium UBA8156
GCCCAACGGTGCGGGCCCGGTGGTGGCGGCCCCCAGTCCATCGGCTCCGGCCCCGACGGCCACCCCGGCCGCCCAACCGGGGGATGGGGATGTGGCCCGGCAAGTCCGGGAATGGTTGATGACGGGGCACAAAATTGCAGTGGAGTATGCCGATGCCCGGCGCTTCCGCATTGGTTCCTGGCAAAGTTGTCCATCGGTGACCGCCACCACCGAAGCTGGGGTGATGGCCGCTTTGAACGAGTACCGGCAACAGTATGGGGGCCAGTACCTGCGGGTGGTGGGCATCAACGCCACGAGCAAGCAACGGGTGGGCGATCGCATTGTCCAACGAGCAGGGTAGATTGGTGACGGCACTCCAGGCCGGGGCGGTGACGGTCGA
>DMPD01000162.1 GCA_003456125.1 Cyanobacteria bacterium UBA8156
AACAACCAGCCTTGCAGTTTCATCTTTGGTATGTCGATCTTTCTGCGAGCTCTTGACGAGGTTTCGCTCCTCTCACAAAGCCTGCATTTCACAGAATTTTGCCAAATCCCAGGTTTTACCAGTATTTTGCTTAATTGTTACTTTTTGTAAAGCCAAGCCTTTTTGTCCAATAGCGGTCAATAGGTTGGGCTAGAATTATAGACTCCTAACTTTTCTGGCAACATTATGGCAGATTGTTCGAGAAAGTTAAAGGGAGGTGAACGTTTTTTCTTGGGGCTTTGCTTTCGACTTTTCCGTCATGCTTTCGGGTTTACCTTTGGTTCGAGACTAGCCCTAGGTTCCAGCGTCCAAGCTTCAAGCCCAAAGTCTAAGCCTAAGGTTTCTGTCCAAGAAGTTTCCGTCCAAGGTTCCAACCATTGGCAAGGTTTGTGAGAGAGCTTGACAAAGCCCAGGCCAGACAAAAACAAGCTGAACTGCCCGTAAACCATCCCTAAACCAACCGACCCAATCGCCGAGATAGGCTAGATCAAAACAGGCTAAGCCATTTTGCCGATACATTGAAAACATGCAAGTATATTTACTCATGTTTTGTGATGTACGTAATCCATCTGGTCTGAGAGTAACCTGAGGGTGATAGGAGAGATGGCCGTACATCCGCAACGCCGTTGGACTTAATTCGACTTGCCTCGACTGAACTTAGTTCGATGGGTAGTTGGATAGGTAGGGCAAAAACAGCCACAGGGCTGAGGATGGAGTCCGATTGGTTTGTTAAGTTTCGCGTACAAAAATCGAGTGAGAATCCCCCGCTCGGGGGATTTCCTAGGGACGGCTGCTTTCCGGCAGTTGCACGAATACGCGCTCGCCGCTTTCCAGACCAGCGAGCACTTCGGTATTGCTTTCGTAGGTATTGCCCAGGCGCACGGGGCGGAATTGGGGACGGCCTTGGGCGTCGGGAACATTCACACCGGTTTGGCCCTGGCGGGTAGAGATGGCCACCGTCGGCACCAGCAACCGGTTCGCCACTTTTTTGCCCAGAAACTGCAGGTCGGCGTTGGTGCCCGACTTCAGGTCTTGGGTATCCTCGAACGCAACCCGTACCTGAAAAGAAGTCACGTTTTGTTCCTCGATCGCCTGGGGGGCAATCAAGCGGACGCGGCCCCGCAGCAGGCGATCGGGATAGGCTTCCACGGTAATTTCCACGGGCTGACCAACACGAATTTGGGCGATATCGACTTCCGGCACATTGGCTAGCACCTCCAGACCCGTGGCGATCGCCACAATCGAAGTCGAAGTTGCGGAATTGGTCGCCGAGGCCGTGGTAGTAGGGGTCACAAATGCACCCACCGAGGCAAATTTTTGGGTCACCACCCCGGCAAAGGGGGCGCGGATTTCCGTATCGGCAATCTGCACTTCGAGGGCAGTTTGTTGGGCTTTGGCTTCCGCCAACTGCGCCTCCGCTTGGGCAATGTCTTCGGCGCGGGGGCCCTGTTCCAACAGCCGCAGGAGGTTGGTTTGCTCATCGAGGGTCGCCACCGCCGCCTTAAGATTGGCTTCGCTTTCATCGAGAGCATCTTGGGCGATCGCCCCTTGGGCAAACAGCGCCCGCTGGCGATCGAGGCGACGTTGCAGCAACTCGCGGCGGGTGCGGGCCGACTCCACCCGCGCCCGGGCGGCGGCAATGTCTTCCGGGCGGTTGCCGTTGCGGAGGCGATCCAAGGCCGCCGTCGCGGCTTGTACCGTCGCTTGCAGCCGTTCCCTTTGGGGCAGCAAACCGCTGGCATCCATCCGAGCCAACAACTGCCGCTCTTGCACCTCATCCCCCTGTTCCACCAACAGTTCTACCAGGGTGCCCGCCACCTTAGGACTTACATTCACCGATAGGAGGGGCACCAGCACCCCACTGGCATCAATGCGGGGTTCCAGGGTTTGCGGGGTTACCGTCACCGTCAGCGCCTCCAGGTCAAGCCGCGGGCCGCGGGGCCGCAAGCGAATCGCCACTTGCCCCCCCCCCAGCGCCAGCGCCAGCGCCAGAACCACCAACCACCATCTGCGGCGTTTGCCCACAATTGCCCCCTATGTTTGTCCCGTACCCCTTAAGATAGTGTAAAGAACTGTTGCAGAACTGCCATGTTTGCCTTTGGACTGCGCAAAAAGACGGAAATGCCTGCTCCGGAAAAAGCCCTCCCGGGGCGATCGCAAGCTATTCCCACCGCCCGCCAACATTTTGTCAATGGCCACGACCTGCAGCCACCGTTTCCCGCTGGGTTAGCCCAGGCTTTGTTTGGGATGGGGTGTTTTTGGGGAGCCGAGCGCAAATTTTGGATCCTGCCGGGGGTGTGGATGACGGCCGTTGGATACGCGGCCGGTTACACCCCAAACCCCACCTACGAAGAAGTGTGCAGCGGCATGACCGGCCACAACGAAGTGGTGTTGGCGGTGTACGACCCCCAACAAATCGATTACGAAGTGCTGCTGAAAACCTTTTGGGAAAACCACAACCCCACCCAGGGGATGCGCCAAGGCAACGACATCGGCACCCAATACCGTTCCGGCATTTATACCTCTGACGAAAACCAGCGACAACGGGCGATCGCCAGTCGCGATTTGTACCAGCAGGCCCTGACGGCCGCCGGGCAAGGGAAGATCACCACGGAAATTCTGGATGCACCGGAGTTTTATTATGCGGAGGCCTACCACCAGCAATACTTGGCGAAAAACCCCAACGGCTACTGTGGATTGGGCGGCACCGGTGTGACCTGTCCCATTGGTCTGAACGTACCGCAGTCTTAACCTTCACCCCTGGCCTCGCTCCCAAGGCGAGAGCGGGGGAGTCAAGAGCCATCCTACAGATCCCTCTCCCCTCGCGGGAGAGGGATTTAGGTCGAGGGGGGAAACTCGCAGCGACAGGGTGCCTGCCCCGGAGCAGGAAAGGAGAGCCAAGAGGGGTGACAAAATCCCTGTTTTTTATAGTCGTTTCGGATAG
>DMPD01000255.1 GCA_003456125.1 Cyanobacteria bacterium UBA8156
CGGCCCATCCGAGTTTTGGGCAATTGTGGCAAGGCTTGCAGGGATTGGCCCCCGTCCTGGCCCATTTCTTTGATGCGGTGCTGGTCATGGCCGAAGACGAAAACGTCCGTCAAAACCGCTTGGCCCTGCTGGCCGCCGTGCGCAACTACAGCCTGCAACTGGCCGACTTTGCCTATTTGCGGGGGTAGCTACAACCCAATCGCTTGGCAGAGGGCCGCCGCTTTGTGCAGGCACTCTTCCCATTCCCGTTCGGGATCGCTGTCGGCGACAATGCCGGCCCCCACCTGGCCGTAGAGGGTATCCCCTACCCGCAGCAACGTCCGAATCAAAATGTTCAGGTCGCTGTGGCCCCGGTAGTCGATGTAGCCCAGCGAGCCGTAAAACAAACTGCGGCGCACCGGCTCCACTTCTTCCAAAATCTCCATGCACCGTACCTTGGGACATCCCGTGATCGTCCCCCCCGGAAACAACGCCGCCACGGTCTCCCCCCAGGGGCGATCGCCCACCCCCTGCACGTTGCTCACCAGGTGCATGACCCGGGCATAGCGCTCGATGGTGTACAACTCGTCCACCTGCACCGTGCCCCACCGACACACCCGCCCCAAGTCGTTGCGGGCCAAATCCACCAACATCAAATGTTCCGCCCGCTCTTTGACCGTGGCCAACAACTCCGCTGCCAAATGGGCATCGTCTTGGGGATTCTGACCTCGCCGCCGCGTCCCGGCGATCGGTCGGGTGGCCAGATGCTGGGTGCCGCCGGTGGGATGCACCCGCAACAACCGCTCCGGCGAAGCACTGAGGATTTCTCCCCATGGGGTACGCCAATAGGAGGCAAAGGGGGCCGGATCGATCGCCCGCAAACGCCGGTAGGTAGCCCATCCATCCCCATCCAACGTGGCCTGAAAGCGGGCCGATAGGTTGGCCTGAAAAATATCCCCCACCTCAATGTAGGACTTGACCCGCTGCACCGCTTCCCGATAGGCCGGCCCTTCCGTCAACAACGATAGGGCCCCCGCCTGTCCCGGTGGTCGGGTCTCTGGTGAGGTGCCCCCCTGCCACCGCTGCACCAAATCCTGCAAATCGGCCGCCGAAATTGCCCCCAGCCAAAGGGTACGCCGCCGACTGTCCCACACGGCAAACTGGGACGGCTCAAACCAAAAGGCCACGGGCCAAGCCAAGGGATCGATCAACCGCTGCGGTAATTTCTCCAGTTCCCACGCCCAGTCGTACCCTAACCACCCCAAATACCCCCCCGCAAAGGGAATTCCGGCCGGGGCGATCGCCGCCCGGGGAGTGCCCAACTGCACCAACAGCGGCCCCACTTCCCCAATTCCGGCCGTGTAGGTGTTGGCCGGAAAACCCGCAGCGATCGCATACCGTGCCAACGGCCCCGGCAACGGACAATCCAACAACACGCTAATAGGGCTCTCGGCAAACAATCGTTCCCAGACCAGAGCCCCATCCCCCGCGATGTCTATCCCCGCGATCTCTTGCCAAAAAATTTCTTTGCTGGATGCTTCCCCAGTCAATCGTTCCATTCCCCACGGGGCGGCACAAACGGATTTACGGGCAGCGGCCGCGAGGTATCGCTTTCTTTGATAGCCCGTCGCTGCAACCACTGCCGCACGGCGGTATCAATCGCCCGCGCCGGCTCGTCCGTTACCTCCCGCAACTCTGCCAACAATGCGGGATCGAGGTTTACCGGATGACCGGTGCCTCCCTCGTGTTCTGGAACCTCAACGGCGGTCTCCTCTGGGCCCTTGCCCGCTAATTCCGCCTCTGAACCCTGGGTCACTGCTAACGCTGGGTTCTCCGCCGGTACATCCGGGCGATCGCAATTGGTCACGGCTGATTACTATGCTCTGGTTGCTAGAGTGGGCAAATGCTCCAGGGTCAACCGGTTCAGAATGGACTCGGCAGACCTCACCGCATAGGCACCGGTTTGAGTAATTCTACCCCATCCCGGCCATCCACGTCCCGTAACAAAACCCGTACCTGCTCGCCTTTGGCGGTAGGCAAAGACTTTCCCACAAAATCCGGGTGAATCGGCAACTCCCGATGTCCTCGATCCACCAAAGTCACCAACACCACCGATTGCGGTCGCCCGTAGTTGTCGATGGCATTCAGTGCCGCCTTCACCGTCCGGCCACTGTAGATTACGTCGTCAATCAGCGCCACCTGCCGCCCCGTTAAATCAAACGCAATCTCAGTGCGATCGGGTACCCGTGGCCCAATTCGATCCAAGTCGTCGCGGTACAGGGTGATGTCTAGGGCTCCCACCGGCACCGTGTAGCCTTCCAATACCTCAATCTGACGCTGCAACAGAAAGGCTAGCGGTACCCCCCGCGTCCGAATCCCCAACAGCGCCAGATTTCCTAGAGCCGTACAGCCCTCTACCACCTGGGATGCCAGACGATTGACCGTTCGCCGCAGCTCTTCTGCCGTCAAAATTTCAACGGTCAGCATAAACGCAACTCCGGCACCAAGGGCCCCGCAAGTGAAAACTACAGGTACTTTTCGATGGTGTTGGCCAATGTGGCTTTGGGCACCGCTCCCACCACCACATCCACTTTGTTGCCGCCCTTGAAAATCATCAAGGTGGGAATGCTGCGAATCCCAAATTGGCTGGCTACATTGGGGTTGTCGTCGGTGTTGAGCTTCACGACTTTTAGTTTCCCGGCGTACTGTTCGGCAATTTCATCCACAACGGGGGCCACCATCCGGCACGGACCGCACCACGGAGCCCAGAAGTCCACCAGTACCGGAACCTCGCTCTGGAGAACGTCGGTTTCAAAGCTCGCATCCGTTACCGCAACCGCTGATGCCATCTATCGTTCCTCTCTCTGTTTCTTACGGATTCGTTTCTGGACGGACTGTTTCTGGACAGATTCGCCTCTTTACAGGCTCGCTTTTTAGAAACCTGTTGGTACGCATCCATTTGCGTATAGCCCTGCCCAATCTCCAGTATATCAGGGATGCCCGCCCTCTGTCCTAGCCTACCACTAGGTTGATCAGTTTGCCGGGCACCACCACCACTTTCCTGATTTCTTTGCCCACCAAGAATTTGGCGGCGTTGGGGGCTGCCTGCGCCTGCGCCAACAACACCTCCCGATCGCCACCCTGGGCCGTGGGCACCAAGATGTTGTCCCGCATTTTGCCGTTGACTTGTACGACAATGGTCACCTCGTCCACCGTCAGGGCGGCGGCTTCCCAAGCGGGCCAGGATACTTCGTGCAGGGCCGGCGTTTGCCCCAGCATTTCCCACAATTCGGCGCTGAAGTGGGGGGCCAAAGGAAACAGCAGTTGCAACAGGGTTTGCACCCCTTCGCCGTAGGTTTCCGACGTGCGATCGCCTTCCTGGAGGGCATTGGTCAGCTTCATCAATTCGGAAATGGCGGTGTTGAACCGGTGGTTTTCTCCAAAATCCTCGGTGACGTTCCGAATGGCAGTGTGAATTTCCCGCCGCAGGTTGCGATCCACCCCCTGGCTGTTTTTGCCCGCAAACGCGATGTATTCGGTGACCAGCCGCCACACCCGATACACAAACCGGTGTTGCCCCTCGACATCGGCTTCGTCCCATTCCAGATCCTTTTCCGGGGGGGCTTTGAACAACACAAACAACCGCACCGTGTCCGCCCCATACTTGGCGATCGCCTCCTGGGGCGACACCCCGTTCCCTTTGGACTTGGACATGGTCATGTAGGCCACAGTCAGCACCTCGCCGGTGTGGGGATCGTGGGGAATCCGACTGCCGTCGGCGTTTTCTTGCCACACCACTTTCTCGGCGGAAATCCAGCGATCTTTACCGGTTTTTTGGGGATTGCTGTAGGTCAATCCTTGCACCATGCCCTGGGTCAGCAGCGCTTGAAAGGGTTCGGCCACATCCAGCAATCCCCGATCGCGCAAGACCTTGGTGAAAAACCGCGAATACAACAGGTGCAAGATAGCGTGCTCTACCCCCCCGACGTACTGGTTGACGGGCAACCACGCATTGGCGCGATCGCGGGTAAAGGGCAGGGCTTCGTTGCGCGCATCGGCAAACCGCAAAAAGTACCAGGAAGAATCCATAAACGTGTCCATGGTGTCGGTTTCCCGCCGGGCTGGCGTGCCGCAGCTGGGACAGGGCACCTCCACCCACGCCTGGAGGGTGGCCAGGGGGGAGGGCCCCCGCCCGGTAAATTCGACGTTTTCTGGCAACACCACGGGTAACTGGTCGGCGGGTACGGGCACCGCCCCACAGTTGGGGCAATGAACTATCGGGATCGGACACCCCCAATACCGCTGCCGCGAGATCAACCAATCCCGCAACCGGTACTGCACCCGTCCCTGTCCCCAGCCTCCGGCCTCCGCCCGCCCCACCACTTCGGCTTTGGCGGCCCCTGAGTCCAGCCCGTCCAGATCGCCGCTGTTCACCATCACTCCCGGGTCGGTGTAGGCCCCCGCCGGCGGTTCTCCGTTTTTCGGGACAATCACTGCCCACACCGGCAAGCCGTATTGCTGGGCAAAGGCAAAATCCCGCCCGTCGTGGGCGGGTACCCCCATCACGGCTCCGGTGCCGTACTCCGCCAACACGTAATCGGCAATCCAAATGGGCACCGTTTCCCCGGTCAACGGGTTGATGGCTTCACGGCCCAGGGGTACCCCCCGCTTTGGTCGATCCTCGGCGGTGCGCTCGCGCTCGCTTTCTCGGCTGACTTCCGCCACAAAGGCCGCCACGGTTTCCTGCTGCCCCGGGGCGGTCAAAACCCCTACCAACGGATGTTCCGGGGCCAACACCACGTAGGAAACGCCCCCCAAGGTGTCGGGCCGGGTGGTAAACACGGGAATGCGGGCTTCGGCTCCCACCACGGCAAAGGTGAGTTCTGCCCCTAAGGATTTGCCGATCCAGTTGGCCTGCATGGCCCGCACTTTCTCGGGCCACCGCGTTAAGGTGTCTAAGTCTTGCAGCAAAGCCTCGGCATAGTCCGTGATTTTCAAAAACCACTGCCGCAGCTTTTTCTTTTCCACCAGGGCGCCCGATCGCCACGATCGCCCCTCACTGTCCACCTGCTCATTGGCCAGTACCGTTTGGTCAACGGGATCCCAATTCACCGTGGCTTCTTTCTGGTACGCCAATCCCGCTTCCCAAAACCGCAAAAACAACCATTGCGTCCAGCGATAGTAATCGGGATCGCAGGTGGCCACTTCCCGCTCCCAGTCGTAGGACAGCCCCAAAGCCTGGAGTTGGGCCCGCATCTGGGCAATGTTTTGGTGGGTCCACACCGCCGGATGAATCCCCCGCTCGATCGCCGCGTTCTCCGCCGGCAACCCAAAGGCGTCCCACCCCATCGGATGCAACACCCGATACCCCTGCATCCGTCGGCACCGGGCGATCGCATCCACCAAGGTGTAGTTGCGCACGTGCCCCATGTGCAGGTTGCCCGAAGGGTAGGGAAACATCCCCAAAGCATAAAATGTGGGGCGATCGTCGGCGGCAGGTACCCGATCGGCCCCCACGGCTGCCCAAATTTGCTGCCACTTGGCTTCGACGGTGTTGGGGTTGTATTTCATCGCGCCATTTTCGCTAAGGTTCGACCCAAGTGGCCCGCCAGGCCAGTTCGGCTTCGGCCACCGTTTTTTGCTGCTGCTTTTTGCGTAACTCATCGCCGAGGTACTGCCGACGGGCCCGCGCCACCCGCATCTCGCTCCGGTAACCCATGGCTTCCCGATCGCCAAACTCTACGTCGGCTAACCGCAGGTGCAAGGGATGGGCACCTTTCTCGTCCGGTAAAACCTCGGCCCCCTGCAAACACTGGGCTACGGCCGCCGAAGCCGCCGCCAAGACTTGGCTCAACTTTTCTTCGAGGCTATCCCCTAGGGCCGCGGCCATCAATCCTTGGCACTGCTCGGCCGCTTGGTTGGCGATCGCCCGCAGTTGATCTTGCACTTTTTCGCGATCGCCCACCGATAGGGCCAAAAACTCCCGGGGGTGGACTTGGGTACACAGCCGGTACGCCGCCATCAACAACTGCTGCCGCGTCGATTGGCAAATGGCCTGCAGATAGGCCTTTTCCAAAATGACCAGGCGATCCTCCACCGTGGCGATCGCCCTTTCCAATTCGGCAATGTCGGCGATGATTTGCTTCAACATGCCGAAACCCTCCCTATTTTTTCTTCTTTTTGCCTTTGGCTGGAGCTTCCGGGGCCTCGGTGACCGCTTCCGCAACGGGCGGAGCAGCTTCTACGGCCGGTTCCGCGACAGGTTCTGCCACCGCCGGCGCTGGGTCGGCAGCAGCCATGACGGCTTCTACCTTCGAGGCCGGGTCTTCCGCAATTGGGGACTCAACGGCCGGAGCCGCTTCTGGGGTTTCGGTGGCTTTTTCTTGGGTTTCCCCGACAATGAACCGCACAAACCGCCCCACTTTGATGTTTTCGCTGAGGCGGGCCGCGGTCTCCTTCACCAACTCATCTACGGTCTTGCTGTCGTCTTTGATGTAGGGCTGATCCAGCAAGCACATTTCCTTCAAACGCTTTTCAATCCGACCTTCGACAATCTTTTCCCGGATTTGGGGTGGTTTGTTGGCCAGGTCATCTTTGCCCGACTCGATCTCCCGCTCCTTGGCCACCACGTCGGGGGGGATGTCCGCCATGCTTACGTATTCCACCTGTTGGTAGGCGGCTACCTGCCGGGCAACGTTGTCCGCCAAATCAATCAATTCTTCGCGCCGGGCTACAAAATCGGTTTCGCAGTTGACTTCCACCAGCACCCCCACCCGGTTGCCAAAGTGAATGTAGCTCCGCACAACCCCTTCGGCCGCAGTCCGGCTGGCTTTTTTCACGGCGCTGGCTAGCCCTTTCTGCCGCAACCATTCAATGGCTTTGGGTTCATCGCCGTTGGTCTCCACCAAGGCTTTTTTGCAATCTTTGATGCCGGCTCCGGTTTTCGCCCGGAGGGTCTGAACTTGGGCCGCGGTGATTTCCATAGGATATTCGGATGGATGCGTTTCTGAGTTTACGGGGCGCTTGGCTTTTTAACCAATCTCAATCCAACATACCGTTGACCCGTCGCTTTTGGCATGGGTTGGTTGCCGGCAACCAACCCCGGGTCTTTTTTCGGCGGATGCTCTAGGCTGGGTCGCCTTCAAAGCCGGCTTCGGCATCCAGGTTGTCGCTGAAGCCTTCGTCCAAGCCGCTGTCGTATTTCGAGTAGTCGGGCTCTTCGTAGTCTACGCCTTCGTTGCGACCATGGCGACCTTCATAAATGGCATCGGCCAATTTGCCCACCACCAGTTTGATCGAACGAATCGCGTCATCGTTGGCGGGGATGCCCAAATCCACCGAGTCGGGATCGCAGTTGGTGTCCAACATCGCCACGATTGGAATCCCCAACTTCCGACACTCTTCCACGGCGTTGTATTCCCGTTTCTGGTCAATCAATACGGCAATATCGGGGGGCTTGCGCATGCTTTTTAGTCCCCCCAAATACTTCTGCAACTTGACCAGCTCCCGCCGCAGGGTAGCCGCTTCTTTTTTCGGCAATCGATCCAAGGCCCCGCTCTCGTTCCGTCGCTCCAAGTCCTTGAGGCGATCGATCCGGGTTTTGATCGTGGCCCAGTTGGTGAGCATCCCGCCCAACCAGCGCTGGTTCACGTAGTAGCTGCCGCAGCGCATGGCTTCTTGGGCAATGATGCCGGCGGCCTGCCGCTTGGTGCCAATGAACAAGACCTTTTTCCCCTGCTCGGCGGCCTGCCGGAGGTAAAGGTAGGCTTCGTCCAACAGTTGGGCGGTTTGCACCAGGTCAATAATGTGCACGCCGTTGCGTTCGGCAAAAATATAGGGCTCCATTTTGGGGTTCCAGCGCCGGGTCTGGTGCCCAAAGTGAACCCCCGCAATCAACAATTGATCGAGGGAAACGACTGGCATGGTGTTTTTGGGTTCGGGTTAGCCTAACGCTCGCCGGTGCTGGCAAAATCCAGACCCGAAGGGCGAACGGGTGATGTAAAGTCAGGTTTTTGATTATACTCGATATTGGCAGACGGTACCACCGGAATTTGTCCTTGCTGGCGCAGCCTGGTCAAAGCTTGCCGCACTTGCGATCGCCACTCGCTGTGTTGCAATCCCTTCGGCAGGGCGATCGCCATGGGCCACGTAGTCAACGGTGCCCCCAATACTTCCCATTCGGGATGGGCCGCCAGCCAAGCCCCCCAAGCCTGGCGATCGCCGGCTACCCCATCCACCTGTCCCTGCACCAAAGCCTGTTGGGCCGCTGCGTAGGAACCAACCCCAATGCGCTCAGCTTGGGGCAAAAACTGCTGTAGGGAAACAATGGTGCTGGAACCCTTCACGACGGCCACCCGCCGCAGTTGCGATCGCCCGCTGCCTTTGCGACCAATAATCACGGTTTCTTCCACAAAGTACGGCTCGGAAAAATCCACCAGCCGGGCCCGGCTCCCCGTCACCGACACTTGGGCGATCGCCATGTCTGCTTGACCGGTCGTTACCGCCTGCAGGCGATCGGTGTTGGCCACCGGTACCCATTGTACCGCATCGGCCCGCCCCAACAAAACGGCCGCCAGGCTTTGCGTCAGTCGCTTTTCGGCGATGTTGAGGGGACTGGCATCGCCCCGCACGGCCACCCGGAGGTATCCCCTAGCCTGAATTTGCGGCCAACTGGGTGCCATGCGCGTATCGGCCACCACCGGCAACGCCAGACCCGCCACCAGGGCGATCGCCAGCCCAGGCACCACTTATCCCTGCTCCAAAGACAGACCCAAAGCCTGCAAATCGGCTTTCACCATGAGTTTCACCAGGCCGGTAAAGGTGACAGCCGGTTCCCACCCCAACTTTTGCCGGGCTTTGCTGGGATCGCCAATCAACAATTCCACTTCCGCCGGCCGGAAATACCGGGGGTCAATTTCCACGTAGTCTTCCCAGTTCAGGTTGACGCAGCGAAACGCCTCCGTCAGAAACTCCCGCACCGAATGGGTCTCACCGGTGGCAATCACGTAATCATCCGGTTCCGGCTGCTGCAACATCCGCCACATGGCTTCGACATAATCTTTGGCGTAGCCCCAATCCCGCTTGGCATCGAGGTTCCCCAAATACAGCTTCTTTTGTTGACCGGCCACAATCCGGGCGATCGCCCGGGTGATTTTGCGGGTGACAAAGGTTTCCCCCCGCCGCGGCGATTCGTGGTTGAACAAAATGCCGTTGCAGGCAAATAAGCCGTAGGATTCCCGGTGGTTCACGGTTTGCCAGTGGGCATACACCTTGGCACAGGCATAGGGACTGCGGGGATAGAACGGCGTCGTCTCGCGCTGC
>DMPD01000077.1 GCA_003456125.1 Cyanobacteria bacterium UBA8156
CACACCTGGTTGCCCGATGCCCATGTCGAAGCCTCGACCCCCATCTCCGTATTGTTGGCGGGGGTGTTGCTGAAACTGGGCACCTATGGGTTGTTGCGGTTTGGATGGCAATTGTTTCCCCAAGCCTGGGAGAACCTCGCGCCGGCTCTGGCTTGGCTGGCGGTGGTCAGCACCATCTACGGGTGCAGCGTGGCGATCGCCCAAAAAGACATGAAAAAGATGGTGGCCTACAGTTCCGTGGGGCACATGGGGTACATTCTGCTGGCGTTGGCGGCCCACACCCCGACAGCACTCACCGGAGCCACCTTGCAGATGGTGAGCCACGGTTTCATTTCGGCCCTGTTGTTTTTGTTGGTGGGGATTGTGTACGAAAAAACCGGCAGTCGGGACATCGATGCTCTCAACGGCCTGTTCAATCCCGAACGGGGTCTGCCGTTTACCGGCACCCTGGTGGTGATTGCGGCCATGGCCAGCGCCGGCATTCCGGGCATGGTGGGTTTTGTGGCCGAGTTTGCCATTTTCCGGGGGAGTTTTGCCGTATTTCCGGTACCCACCCTCCTGTGCATTGTGGGCACCGGGCTAACCTCGGTGTACTACTTGATTTTGTTGGATCGGGCCTTTTTTGGGCGGCTGGCGGCACCCATCCTACCCGCCGGCAGCGGGCTACCGACCCTCCCCGCGGTCAATTGGCAGGACTTGACCCCGCCGACCCTATTGCTGGTACCGATTTTGCTCTTTGGTCTGCAACCCCATTGGCTCGCCCAATGGATTGCGGGGAACTAGCCCGGTAAGCCTTCACTGGGGATGAGGTTGGCATCCACCAGGGGAAACGTCACCCCTGGGATGTAGGCCAAAATGGCGTTGCCCCGCACCACCACCGTATCGTTGATCGTAAACGGCAACACCCGACCATTAAACTCGGCGTTCCCCGGCAATACCAACACCTCGAACAACGGTACCCCCAACGGTACGGCAATGCGATCGCCCTCTGCCGGGTTGAAGTCGGCAATCACATCGGCCCGGGTGGGGTCAACAATCGCTTCGGCATTGAAGACAAACGTGTCGGCTCCCAAACCGCCAATCATCGTATCGCTGCCCAAATCTCCGTACAAAATATCGTTGCCGGCTTCGCCAAACAGCACATCATCGCCTTTGCCCCCCCGCAGCACATCGTTGCCCGTGCCGCCCGCCAGGGTATCGTCGTCCAAATTGCCAAACAGCGAATCGTTGCCTTCGCCGCCATCCAAAAAATCGTTGCCTTGCCCCCCCCGCAAATCGTCGTTGCCCGCCAGACCAATCAGGGTATCGTTGCCCTGGTTGCCAAACAGGTTGTCGTCGTCCTCGCTACCCACCAGGGAATCATTGCCACCCAAGGCGCGCACCGGCACCCCCAGGGTCTCGCCGGCCCGAAACCGATACACGTCATCGCCGGCGGTGAAATTCAGAAAACCGCCGCCAACGGTGGGAGGAGTAGCCATAATCTACCTGCTGAGTCTACGACTTTCCAAGATAGCGATCTTTGGTCCCAAGTTCCCGATGCCGGCTTGGGGTTCCCCCGCAATCCCCATCAAAAGGTCGGTTTTTTGCGCACCTTGTAAATGCCGTTGGGGGTTTTCGGCGTGCCTCGATTCTCCTGCACCAATTCCTCGTACCGCTGGAAGGCCGCTTCCCCCGTGCCATACTCCGCAATGATATGAATGCGCTTCCCCGCCATTTCCAACACCACTTGGTACATATCGCCGTTTCCGTTACAAATTAGAGATTTTTGAGGCTGGATGGAATCCTCTCCTTCTCGGCGTAGATAGAGATTTGGGGGAGATAGAGGCGATCGCCCAGGGAAAGTCAGTAAAAATACTTACAGAATTTGGGGGCAATGCTATGCTACTTTGGGTGCGTCTAGCCAACGAACCTGCGAAATAATACTACCAGAGTTCTTTTAGAATCCAAACCCGATGGAACCCCACGAGCTTCAGCTCTAGGGAACTTTGTTTGGGGAACTTTGTGAAAGCCGAAACAATTTGGGACAACCTCAAAACGTCTTTGAAAAACATGGAAGCAAGCGAAAGCCACAGCATGAAAGCGGGTGAGCCGGCAAAAGATGAAACCAAGCGCGCGCTCACCGGAGTTTCCCATATTTACAGCGATCGGGTGCAAGCCGAGTTGTTGAATTTGCAGTCGGAAACCGAGTTGTTGTTTGCTCGGTTGCAGGCCCTGAGTCGATCGCGACCGGCGGCGGTGGGTTAGCCGTGGAGCTACTGGCGGCGATCGCGACGGGTTTGGCAGCCGTGGCGGGATTGCCCGGCGTGGTTGTGGATCGCCTAGCCACCGATTTCTTGAAACAGCAATTGGCGAAGGTGGAGGTGTTGGAGGTACGGGTTGACAATACCCCCAATCACCAAATTTTGGCAGGGCGGGTGGATCGTTTGCGGGTGGCGGCACGGGGTATCTACCCCCTACTTTTTTTGCGGGTAGACACCCTGGAACTGGAAACCGACGCCATCGAGATTGATACGGCTTCGTTGCAGCGGGGGCCCGTCCGGTTTCGTCAGCCGGTGCGGGCGGCCGTGCGGGTGGTGTTGCAGGATGAAGACCTCAACCAAGCTTTGCGATCGCCGGAAATTTTGGCGGTATTTCCAACCATTGAGGCGAATTTAGCCGGGAACCGGAGCGGTGGGCGGTACCAACTCACGGCCCCGGAATTGCGGTTTTTGGCGGAGAATCGCGTGCGGATTTCGGCGGTGCTGACCCCCGAAGCCGGCGGGGCCACGCTGCCGGTGGCCGTGGAGTCGGGTTTGGCTTTGCAGGGGGGGACCCGGCTGGCCCTGGTGGAGCCGCGGGCCAGTTTGGCCGGGGAACCGCTGCCTTCGCAATTGGTGGAAGCGTTTGCCCGGGGTCTCAATCGGGCATTGGATTTGCGGGTGTTGGCCCCCCAAGGTTTGACGGTGCGGATGTTGCAGTTTCAGATCGAACCGGGTCGGTTGCAGTTGGTGGGGTTCGCCCAGTGGCAATTTCCGGACACCCCGATCGCCCCCTAGCTCCTCAAACCCTGGGGGGAAGTCTTGGCAACCAGAGCAAATGGGTGGCTTATACTACAGGAGAGTAGCTACACCGTTTCATGACCCACATTCTGCTGGTGGAAGACAACCCCACCGTACTTTCCAACCTCCGCAAGATGTTGGAATCGGAAGGATTTACTGTTTCTGCGACCACCAATGGCCGGGAGGGGATTACCTCTGCCCAGCAAATACCGCCCGATTTGATTGTCTGCGACATCATGATGCCGGATGTGAATGGCTATGAAGTGCTGACGACTTTGCGGCAACAGACCACCACGGCGACCGTCCCCTTCATTTTCTTGACGGCGAAATCCGAGCGCCGGGACTTTCGGCAGGGTATGGAATTGGGAGCGGATGACTTCTTGACCAAGCCCTTTACCCGGGATGAGTTGTTGGAAGCGGTGCGGGCCCAACTCGATAAGCAAAAGACGTTGGATGAGCACTACCGCCAACAGGTGACCGAGCTGCGGGGCAATCTCGCCCAATCGTTGCCCCATCGGTTGTTGTTTCCCACTATTCAAATCATGGGCATGGCCATGGGTTTGGAGCAGCGGGGGGCTCAAATGCTGTCGGAAGAGGTGGTGGATACGGGACAGCAGATGAAGGCGGCGGCCAAAACCCTCCACAACATGATTAAAAAGTTTCTGACCTATTCAGAATTGGAGGCGATCGCCAGCAATCCAGAGCGCATTTTGGCATTGCGCCAAGAACGCACCACGTTTGCCCGGATTGAGGTTGCGACGGTGTGCCGGGACATTGCCCGCCAGAACGATCGGGAGCGGGATTTGCAAGTGGAGGTGGCGGATGCGACCCTCGCCATTTCCGATAATTACTTGGAGTGCCTGGTGCGGGAGTTGGTGGAAAACGCATTTGCTTACTCCCCGTTTGGGCGGTCGGTGACGGTTACCGGCACCACCGAGGCCACGACGGAAGGCGATCGCTTTCATCTGGTGGTGCAGGATTTGGGCCATGGCATGTCGTCCACGCGGCTGGCTTTTTTGGACAAGCACCAGAGTTTTGAGCAAAAGTTGCAGGATCAGGGTAGTGCCGGGCTGGGGTTGCCGATTGTCCGGCGACTCACGGAGTTGCACGGCGGGGCTTTGCAGTTGGCCAGTACCCCCTACGAAGGGACAACGGTAGAGGTGTGGTTGCCCGTAGCTCCCGATTGAAAAAATGCTGACCTGTTAAGCTAAGGTCAGCGTTGAGGCCACCGCACATGAAACGTTTGTTGGGGTTGGGGTTGTTCTGCCTTGCTCTGCTGTGGGGGCTGGGTAGCTCCTCCGCACGCAGCGGCGAGTACACGTCCTGGATTGTCAACTTCCGCAATGAGGTGCCGACCGCAGCCATTGAGCAGTGGTTGGGAGATTGGGGACAGCCTCTGGGGTTACGGTGGCGGCTCAACAGTACCTTTGCCCAAGGCGAGCGGGTTTACGTTCTGGAAAATGCACAGGTGGCTTGGGCGGAGGTGGCGGCTTCCTTGGCGCAACAGCCCTGGCACCAGCGGTTGGAATACGCGGAACCCAACTACATTTATCGCGCGACCTGGGTGCCCAACGATCCCGGCTATCCCAAACAGTGGCATTTGCGGGCCATCAATGCCGAGCAGGCGTGGGAGGATAGCCGTGGCGAAGGGGCGATCGTGGCGGTGATCGATACGGGGGTTTCGGTGTTGCCGGATTTGCCGGCTTCCCAATTGGTGCCGGGCTACGATTTTGTGAACGATCGCGAGGATGTCCGCGATGACAGCGGCCACGGTAGCCATGTGGCGGGGACGATCGCCCAGACCACCAACAACGGCATCGGGGTGGCGGGGGTGGCCCACCGGGCGAAAATTATGCCCTTGAAGGTTTTGGCGGCGTGGGGCGGCGGCACGGTGGCCGATATTGCCGATGCGGTGCGGTTGGCGGCGGATCGGGGGGCCCACATCATCAACCTGAGTTTGGGGGGCGGGGGCGACAGCCACTTGCTGAAGGAGGCGATCGCCTATGCCCACCGCCAAGGGGTTTTGATCGTGGCGGCGGCGGGGAACGAGGGGCAAAGCAGCGTGTCCTATCCGGCGCGGTACCCCCATGTGTTGGCGGTGGGGGCCACCAACGCGACCGATCGCAAGGCCGGTTATTCCAACTACGGCGCGGGTTTGGATTTGGTGGCTCCCGGCGGCGAGTATGACCCCGCAGACGAGGAGCGGCGGGGTGGGATCTGGCAGCAGACCATCGATGCGGAAACCGGGACGGATGTCCTGCAATCTTTTCAGGGCACCAGCATGGCGGCTCCCCATGTGGCGGGGGTGGCGGCGTTGGTGCGGGCCAGCGGCCTTACCCACCCCGACGACATCGAAACGGTGTTGCTGCGATCGGTGCGGCCGGCGGGCAACGACCCGGATAATGCCTACGGTGCGGGCCATTTGGATGCGGCGCGGGCGATCGCCTTGGCCCAACAAGGGCAATTGGGCTGGCGGGATTTTTGGCGGTGGCTGCAGGAAAACGGTTATTTGAACCCCCGATTTTGGTGGGATGGGGGTCTGCCGGCCCTGATGCCCAAGGTGGTGATGGTGATCGCGGCGTATTTGGTGGCCTGGTTGTTGCGGCGGTTGCCGTTTTGGCAGTGGGGAGCCGGTTTCCACGGGGGATTGTGGCTAGGAAGCAGCGGTTTGTTTTGGTTCCAACACCTCTATGTGTTTGATGCACCCCAAACCCCCCTGCGCTGGTTGGGCAGTTCCCTGCCGGAATGGGGGAGCGGTGGCACGTGGCCGTTGCATCCCCTCACCGCCAGCGTGTTGCTTCCCCTGGTGGCCGTGGTGTTGACCTTGAGCCATAGCCGCTACCGCAATGGGGCGATCGCCCTGAGCATTGGCACAGGAGCCCACCTGGCGATCGCCGCCTTTTTCCCGGGAGCCGCCAGCGGCCCCTGGGGAGCGGGGTTCCTGCTCGTCAACGCTTTGCTGTGCCTAGGTCTGGCCAAGCTGGCCTTGCGGGTGCCCACTCCTTAATCGGCTACACCCAACAGGCGATCGAGTTCGCCACGGGCATCCAGCGCATACAAGCCGTCACAGCCGCCGGGCAGGTGACGGTCATCAATGAAAATTTGAGGCACCGAGCGGCGACCGTCGGTACCGCGGGCCACCATGGCTTCTCGCAGGTCTTCGTTGCCGTCTACCGCGTGTTCGATGTAGCTTACTCCTTTGCGCTCCAAGAGCTTTTTGGCCCGAATGCAGAAGGGGCAAATGCGGAGGGTGTAAATTTCAATGTGGGGCATGGTTTCGGCGGTGACGCTGCCCCCTGATGATAAACCCAAGGGGAAACGAGGATCTTCCACCGATGGCAGGGTCGCCCGCGCCAAGCAGGCTTCCAAAAAGCTCACCAGTTCTTCGACGGCACAGGCCTGAATCAAAGACTGAAGGGGCTGCACCAGAGCCGGATCGGTTGCAGTCTCGTTGGTCAAAGCCGCGGCTAATGCGGGGAGTCGCCCCCGTCGGGCCCAATCCAGCCAGGTTTCGAGGACAGAGACCGCCGGCAGCGGGAACGCGGTCGGCACGGGCGCCACGACCGGCTCAGGCTCTTGGTGGGTGACCCGAAACTGGGCGATCGCCGTGAAGGTACTGCCTTCTCCCTCCTGGCTCTCGATGGTCAGGTTCCCCCCCATCAAATTCAACAAACTGCGGGCAATGGTCAAGCCCAAGCCGGTGCCTTCGCTGTGTTGGGGGCCCGCCACCTGTTCAAACGGTTCAAAGATGCGTTCCCGATCTGCCAGCGGAATGCCGGGCCCCGTATCCTCCACCACAAACGCCAAGGTGCATGCCTGCGGGGTTTGGGCGATCGCTTCGACCCGGAACGCCACGTGCCCGCGGGCGGTAAATTTGACGGCGTTGCCCAACAGGTTCAGCAAAATTTGGCGGAGGCGTTTTTCGTCGGCTTCGATGCTGTGGGGTAGGGTTTCCGGCCAATCGTTCCTGAATTCCAGGTCTTTTTCGGCGGCCCGCAGGCGGCAAACCGCCGCCGTTGAGGTTAAAAACGGCCGGAGTTCCACCGGTGCCAATTGCAACTCCAGTTTTTGGGCTTCGATTTTGGCTAAATCTAAGGTCTCCAAAATCAAGCCCAGGAGGTGGGTGCCACAATCTTGGATCACCGCCAGACCCTCAGCCATCTCGGCCGAAAGATCGGGCGATCGCCGCAACAGGCGGACATATCCCAAAATGCCGTTGAGGGGGGTACGCAGTTCGTGGCTCATGCGCGATAAAAAATCACTTTTGGCCCGGTTCGCCTGCTCGGCGGCTTCCTTGGATTGCGATAACTCGGCGGTGCGCTGAGCCACCAAGTCGGCTAGCTCGAGGGAGCGGTCTTGCAGTTTCCGGTTTTCCGCCGCTTGCTGAAAAATCCACAGCCCGGCATGGATGGCACTCCAACCCAAAAAGCCTAGCCCCCGCACTTGCCAACGGACGCGGTTCGCGGTGGCAAACAGGGATGCTTTGGCAATGTCGTTCACAACGCGCCATTGCACCAGGGGGACGGTGGCTTCCAAGCGGACAAACTCAACCCTGGGGTGCTGCTGCTGCACAAACGCCTCCGCCTGGTCGGCAGCCAGCGCCAAAAGGTGGGGTATCGGCTGTCCGGTGCGCTGCTGCACTTGGGCTTGCAGCGCGGCGGCCTCCGAAAACACCAACAGTTGGTTTTGGGCCGTGGCGAGGTAGAGGTAGTCCGTGGCGCCAAGGCGGGTATGCCCCCGCAAAACAACCTTCTCCAACTGGGGCAGCACCGTATCCACTGCCACCACCCCCGCCAGCTTGGTGCGATCCCGAAAAAAAGCGCGGCTGACGGTGAGCCAAATTTTATCGGTGTCGAAGTATGGCTCCACAAAAACGGCTTCCCCTTGGCCCGCGATCCCGGCTTGGTACCACGGGTGCCGCAAATAGTCATACTCCGGGGTTGACCATTCGTAGGTGATGGCGGTGCCTCCCCCGGGCAAACGGTTGGCATAGGGCCCAAAATACTTCTTTGTGCTTTGAAATCCCTGGGGGACAAAATAAGCCCCAATGCCAAAGGTGGTGGCCGCCGGGGAAGACTGCAACAAATCCAACAACAAAGACTCTACGGCCGCTTTTTGCCCTGGAGCGCGGGACACCAACGAGCCCATCACAGTGGCGCTGGTTTCGCTCAACTGCCGGGCCGCCGTCAACGATACTTCCAGATCGTGGGTGATCTCGCGCAATTGCAAACGACGCTCGGCGATCGCCTGGTTTTCCAAACCACTGGTCAGGGGGTGTTCCAACGCCCAAATTCCCCCTAGGGTTACCCCGCCGGACAAAACCAGTATGTGGAACCGAACCCCCACGATCCTGCGTGCCTCTATTTCTAGCTGTTTCCGATCGGAACCAAAAGCTTTGTTGATTCTCTTGGTTCTCCTCTCCCTCGCGGGGAGGGGGCAAACTCCTCAACGCTGTATCTATATTTAAGAGACTTAATTTAGGAGTCTTTAAGAGACTTAATTTAGGAGTCTTAGGAATTTGGCAAGGGAGTCCCTCAGTCTACGATCAGTCTACGATTTTGATCTGCCCGACTTGAATCAGGTTAAACAGCAAGTTCAATTGGCTAAATTCGTGCTCCGTGAGCCGGCGGTTGGTAAACAGACTGTGAAACAAAGAATTGCTGAGGTGGCGGTAGCCCTTGCGGCTCACTTTGCCGGAGTTGACAATCCGACCAATCACTTCATCCAGGGGCATGACGTCCACACTGGGCAGGTTGGTGGTCGGGGCAGGGGTCTTTTGGGTGAGGGTGGTGGTGGCTTGCAAGACCGTGCGCTGACCGCTGGGCTGCGGCGGCAAGGGGATTGGCGCCACCGGCGGTTGGATCTCAGCGACGGGAGTAGGCGCTTTTTTCAGACAGCGGGCGATCGCCGCCTGCAGCAACACCGGATCAAAGGGCTTGGTGAGGTAGTCTTCGGCTCCCATCTCCATGCACTTCATCACCGACTCGATTTCTTCCATGGCCGAAATCATGATCACCGGGATGTGGCGCAGCCCTTCGTCGGTCTTGATGGTTTGCAATACCTCGTAGCCGTCTACTTCCGGCATCATGATGTCCAGCAACACCAGATCAAACTTTTCGTTGCGAACGATGCTGAGGGCTTCCCGCCCATCCACCGCCATTTTGCTGCTAAACCCCTGCTGACGAAGCCGACGAGCCAGGGTGTCCCGATTCATTTCGTTGTCGTCAACGATCAGTACGTTGAAGCTCCCGTTCGTCATAACTCCGTTTGCGCTCCCGTTTGCTTTCCTGCCCCAACCCGGCTCCCCCCCCAAGGGCGATCCAAGGCCCAGTTGTCACCCATCATACCGGATTGCGCGGTTGCGGCCCGCTCCCTTGGCTTGGTACAGGGCGCGGTCGGCTTGGGCGACGACTTCGGCTGCGGTTTTGGGCGGGGGGGTGCGCTCGTCGGTGGTGACCCCCAGGCTGATGGTCACATGGTCGGCTACTTGCGAACCGCTGTGGGGAATCCGCAGCTCGGCGATCGCCCGGCGGATGCGTTCGGCAATGATGGCGGCTTCTTCCCGATCCGTGTTGGGCAAGACCACGGCAAATTCTTCCCCGCCATACCGCGCCACCGTATCTTGCTGGGTGCGGGTACTCTCGACGGCCGCGGCGGCTACCCGACGTAAGCAATCATCTCCCTGCAGGTGGCCATAGTTATCGTTAAACTGCTTAAAGTAGTCGATGTCAAACACAATCAAGGAAAGGGGCTGGGTCAAGTTGTGGGCCAAGGCTGCGGCTAACACGGTATCGAACAGGCGGCGGTTGGGGATGCCGGTCAAACCATCTTGGTTGGCCATGGCCAACAGTCGCCGGTTGGCGGCCTCCAATTCCTGGAGGTAGTGCACTTCCCGATCGCGCAACCGCTTCTTTTCCAGACAGCTCTGCACCCGGGCCTTCAACAATACTTTCTCGAAGGGTTTGGTTAGGTAGTCCTCCGCCCCCAACTCAATACACCGCACAATGCTGCCAATTTCATCCAACGCCGAAATGGCGATCGTGGGCACCACCCACCCCCGTTCTTTCATGGCGGCCAACACTTCGTAGCCGTCCATGCGGGGCATTTGAATATCCAGCAACACCAAATCGGGGCCATGGCGGACGATCGCCTGGAGGGCTTCCTCGCCGTCTTGGGCCATCAAAATGTTGGTATAGCCCAACCGCCGCAACTGCCGCTCCAGCAAACTGCGGTTGTTGTCGTTGTCGTCTACAACCAGTAAGGTGGGTTCAAGTGGGGAGACTTCCGGGGGCATCGGCCGGCAACAGGGCGGTAATTTTGGCTAACAAACGGGGAAACTCAATGGGCTTGGTATCGTATTCGTCGCAGCCGGCGGCGATCGCCCGCTCCCGATCGCCCATCATGGCATGGGCCGAAAACCCAATGACGGGAATGTGGGCGGTGGTCTCGTCTTGCTTGAGCAACCGGGTGGCCTCCCAACCGTCCAAGACCGGTAAGCTCATGTCCATCAAAATTAAGTCGGGCTGGGCCGTTTTGGCAAGGGCAACTCCCTCTTCGCCTTGGGTGGCCAACAGGGTCGTAAACCCCTGACGCCGGAGACGACGCACCAGCATATCGGCATTGAGTTCGTTGTCCTCTACAATCAAAATTCGCGGCACGGTATTTGACTCCCCCCTAACCCCATCGGTGAAATTGGTCTGCTGGCAAACTAAGCGGGTGGCGGGAAATAGCGTTCCAATTCCCGGCCGAGCATGCTCAAAATCGTAGCGCTATCGGTCACCCCCTTTTGCAAAATGTGGCTCACCGAGCCGTTGAGGCGGGCCCGTTCCGCCGCGGTCAATTCGGCGGCAGTCAATACAATCACCGGAATGTGGCTCAAGCTCGGCTCTTGCCGCAGGTGCTCCATAAACTGAAATCCATCCATTTCGGGCATGGTCAAATCCAGCAAAATGGCATCCGGTACCTCTTGGGCCAAACTTTCGAGGGCCGCCAACCCGTTGGCGGCGGTGCGGGTACGGTAGCCGGCCTCGTGCAACAACCGGCACACCAACTCGCGGCTGCTGGCATCGTCCTCGACCACCAAGAGGGTGGCCGCCCCCGTGGTGATTTTGCCCAGGGTCTGCAACAACTGCGATCGCTCGAGGGGTTTGACCAGGTATTCGTGGGCCCCCAACCGAAAAGCCTGATTCCGCTCCGCCACCATCGACAACATGATCACCGGAATTTCCGCGGTTTCCGGATCGGCTTTGAGGGTACTCAAGACCTGCCAGCCATCCATTTCCGGCATCATCACATCCAACAAAATGGCTTGGGGACGGCATTGGCGGGCCAGTTTCAGACCATCCCGCCCACTGGCGGCCAACAATACCGCAAAACCCTGCTTACTGAGAAACCGCTGCACGATTTCCCGGACGGCCGGATCGTCGTCGATCGCCAAAATGAGGGGGCGGGAGGGGGGCGCTTCGG
>DMPD01000078.1 GCA_003456125.1 Cyanobacteria bacterium UBA8156
ACCCGGTACCGGCAAAGGCGGCACAGTTACCACCGGAGTTGGCGTTGGGGCGGGTGTAGGGGTTGGAGTAGGGGTAGGGGTTGGAGTGGGAGTTGGCGTAGTCGAGGGTGCGACATCGTTGTCCAAAATTTCGACAGTGGCAGCCGACACTCCTGATTGCAGGCTGTAGCCGGACAACGGCAACAAGGTCAGCAACACCGTTTCCGTACCTTCCACCACCGTATCGTCGATGGGCACAATGGGCAAACCTACGACACTGCTGCCCGCCGGAATGACCACAACCCCACCAATGCTCTCGTAATCCACACTGTTGGTAGACGTACCCCCGACCGTAAAACCCACCGTCAAAGGATTGGTTGTGCTGCCGGTACGGGTAAAGGTGAACTGACCGGGGTTGCTGCCCGACTCCGCCGCCGTCGGATCGCTAGCCACAATCGAAACCAAGGTCCCGGCAGGATCGGTTCCCGGTGTCGCCGGTGTCGCCGTGCCGCCGACGGTGGTGCGATCGGTGGCCTGGTTGTTGGGGCTAAAGTAAATGCCCTCGATGGGACCCAACACCAAATCGGGGGCAGAGGGGTTGATGTTGGGATCGCGCAAAAACACCGTTGTCCCGAACTGGGCCGTATTCACCAATTCAGGTCCCGCGGTCACCACCCCCGTGATCACATAGGTGATTACCGCTCCCGCCGGCAGAGAGATGCCCCCATCCCCAAAGTTCAAAAGGGCTTTGTTGGCATCACTGAAATCGGGTCGCTCGTTGGCACTAAAGCCACGGGTCAAAAAACCAGCCGCTCCGCCGGTGGCACTGGCCGTAAAGGTTACATCGGTCAAATTAGCCGGCACCAAGTCTCGAAAAACCCCCGTTGCCGGCGGAAAAGGCGAATTGGCGGTGACCGTCCCTACGATGTCATCCGGCCCTTCGTTGCGCACCGTCACAATGTAGGTAATGCGCTCGCCAATCGCCGCCGTGGTGCGTTGATCCGTTTTGCTGACCGTAATATCGGCATCGAGGCCGACCACGGTGGTTTCATCAAAGGCTTTGTTGTTTTCCAGATTACCGTCGGTAATGTCCGAAGAACTCAACGTGACTTCGTTGCGCACAATCGTAAAATCGGGCAAGCCGGTGGCAAAAGAGCCAAAAACTTGGTAAGTCACCGAAGCGTTAGGCGCAATGGTCACGATGGTGTCGTTGAGGTCGGTTCCGCCAATGGGTACCCCATCCCGCGTGATCTGCTCAACAACCACCCCCGCCGGGAAGTTGTCAAACACCTTGACGTTACGAGCCGGATCGGGGCCGTTGTTGGTCACCGTAATGTTGTAGGTGACCGGGCCACCGGCTGCACCGCGCTGGGGCAAGGTGAATTGGTCGGATTTGGTAACGCTCACATCGGCAATCCGGTCTACCAAAACGGTAGCCTCAGCTTGGGCCGCTACCACAACATCATCGTTGACAATATTCACAACCGGCTGCGCCGGCGGGCCGGGATCGATAATTTGAATTTGTGGTCCCAGCAATCCATCCGGCCCTAAGTCAATCCCACTGCCAAACACCGTGTTGGTGATGAGCGTACCCAGGGGGGTGGTCGAACTCACGGCAACCTGCTGAACCTTGGTGTAAGGCACGCCCACCAGCAAAGTGGTTGGAATGGTTCCGACCGGTGCTCCTACCGCCGTCACACCGGTCGGCAAAGGATCGACCAAAGAAAAGTTGACGATTTCATTGGGCCCGGTGTTGAGTACGGTAATGGTGTACTCAAACACGTTCTCGCCAGGATCGCGAAAAATCTGGGTTACGCTGGCGGTTTTGGTGATCTGTAGAGCCATTCTCTTTCCACTCCTCGCACTCTGCTGGTTGGTTTTGGGATAAGTCTGTTCGCCGTCGTCCGGATCATCTGGAGTCCATAGCTCTCGATCCAGATGCCAAGCTCTTTCGGCAATTTCTGTTTGTGTTGTGTAGACCGCCCACCCTAACCGGCTGCCGCGCAAAGAGGTTTTGCATGTGGCATACGGCTACGCACTCTAGCATAGAAACCCAAACCCGACTTGCCTCCAGACTTGGGGTAAAGGGCAAAAAACGCTACCGATTTCCAAAAAGCCCAGTGCGGTTTTCAGCAGCTTAGACCGGTGAACCTAAGTAGAGTTGAGCGCCGGTGCGATCGAGATTACTGCGGCTTGGGGGGAGATGCCCTATGCTAAACCCCAGTCTTGCTCTATGCCATGGCAGGCAAGATCGCCGGTTCGTTTTGCGATTATGGTTTCTGACCTCCCTGCTCGATCTTTTTGGACTCAACCGCTGGTGGCCACGGTTTGGCCGCGGCGATCGCCGGCACGAGACGAGCGCCCCCTCCCCGTCCCGAAATCTGTGGGTCGATCTGCCGATGGGACATTGCCACGGCTGCGAATTTGGTTGAAAATGGGGATGCCTCGCCGAATGTATGGGATGACCGCAGCCCCAGTGTCGTATTTTGCCCGCTCCCATTTGCCTACAGAGACGCAAAGCCCACCAGACTGCCGTTAGGGATGAATCGCCGTTTGTGCTGCTGTGAAAGGTGACCCGCCGTTAAGGATGACCCATGCCCCGCGATCGCCGCGCTCCACATATCCCGGAAGAGGGGGCCCCGTCGGAAGAGGTGCCTCCCGATTGGCAGGCTTTGGCGGCTTTGAATGAATTGGATGAAGATGTAGCGGCGGTGCTGGATGGAGACACGAGCAAGCCCCGTGTCGCCCCGAGGCCGCCGGATTATACCGATCCTCTGGCCGTCTTATCGGCGGTGGGGGAGATGGAGACGGTGGGTACCTGCGCCCCGGACAGCACCCCCGAGGCAGAATCTCCCGATCCGGAATCGACGGGGGGCACTCCTTCGGCACCGTTGCGCCGCGAAACCCTTCAGTTGTTGCAGGTGTACCTGAAAAACCCTTCCACGGAATTGCGAAATCGGTTGGTGCACCTCAACCTGGGGTTGGTCCGCAAGGAAGCGTACCACTGGGCTAACCAATGCACCGAACCCTTCGAGGATTTGTTGCAGGTGGGGGTGATGGGGTTAATCCGGGCGATCGAGCGGTTCGAGCCGGCCCGGGGCCATGCCTTTAGTACCTTTGCCATTCCCTACATTCGCGGCGAAATTCAACACTACCTGCGCGATCGCGTCTCGCCGGTGCGCATCCCCCGGCAATGGATGGCTACCTACCAACAGGGCAGCAAGGTACAACAAAAGTTACGCAGTCGATTGCAACGGGAACCGAGCGATCGGGAGCTGGCCCAAGCCCTGAACATTTCTCTGGAAGAGTGGCAAAACGTACGGCAGGCCTGCCAAAATCGGGTGCCCCTGAGCCTCGATGCACCGGCCAACGACCACGAGGACACCTCGGCATCGCTGGGGGAGTTGATGACCGATCGCAAGTACCTGAGTTTTCAGTTGGCCCAGGAAGACAGCCTCCGGTTGTACCAAGCCCTCGACACCCTGGAAGACCGCACCCGCGAAATCCTGGAGTTTGTGTTCATCAAAGAATTTACCTACCGGGAAGTGGCCGACAGCTTGGGGATTAGCGCGGTCACGGTCTCCCGGCAAGTCAAGAAGGGACTGGCGGCCCTCAAACACATTTTGACTGCCCCCATTGAGTAGGCAATGTTAAAGTAGCTATTGTTCTGATGCTGTTGTTTCCGTGAACACCGTCCCCACCGTCGCCGATGCCAAACGGGCTTTTTTGCAAGCCTTCGCCAAACCCATTGAATCCGTCTATCGGCGGGTGGTGGATGAGTTGCTGGTGGAGCTGCATTTGCTCCGAGTCAACCAAAATTTTCGCCACGACGAGGTGTTTGCCCTGGGGGTGGTGACGGTGTTCGATCGCTTCATGGCGGGCTATCGGCACGAGGGCGATCGCGAGCAAATTTTTGCTGCTTTGTGCCAAGCGCTGACGTTTGACCGGGAGCACTTGCAGCGGGATGCGGCGGCATTGCGGGATTGGGCCACCCATCAGCCGGAATCGGTGCGGGCCTTGCTAACGAAGGGCGAGGGGGGAGAAGACCAGGTACCCTTGGCCCGTCAAGCCTTGGGCAATCCCCAGTTCAAATACAGCCGGGCTTTTGCCATTGGGGTGTACACGCTCTTGGAGATCATCCAAGCGCCGGAACTGGCCGAAACCGAACCCCGTAAACAATTGTTGGCTCAGGTGGGGGAAGCCTGGAACCAGGGCGATCGCCTAAATCGGGACTTGGATTTGTATTTGTCGAACCTGGAGAAGGTGGCCCAGGCCCGCCAAATGATGGTGGATTTGGTGGAAGCGGAGCGGAAAAAACGCGAAAAGAAAACAGCCGAGGGGGCCGCCGTCGAAACTCCGGTTGAAACCCAGCCCGAAACCCCTGCCGCGCCCTAATCCAAATCGGTTTCGAGGACAGTTACCAGCGAGGCTTGGGCATCCCTTTGGAACTCTTCGACGCTCACCCGTTGCAACAACAAGAAAGCGATCAAGGCCACCAAGGCCTGTACGCCAAACACCAGGCCATAGGATAGCACCGGTGCGGCAAAGAGGCGTTTGCCCAAATCGAGCAGCGCTCCCCCCAAAGTGGTCGCCGTACCTCGGGATAGGGACTGGGACAGGCCCCACGCCCCAATGAAGGTGCCGGCGGTCTCGGCGGCGGTCAAATCCAACATGAGGTTAATGGCTCCCGCGGTGGCCACCCCCGAAGCCACGCCAAAGGCCACCAAAACCCCCAACAACAGGGAGACATTGGCCCAAAATCCGGCCAACCCCACCAACAAAAAGCTGACCCCCACCGCGGCACAACCGACGGCCGTGGTGGTTTGCTTGCCAAAACGGCGAATGAGGTAAAACCCAGCGGCCACGTACCCCACTAGTACCCCCATGCCCCAATAGGCGTTGAGACGGGTGGTCTGGCTGTAGCTCATGCCAAAGACTTCGCCGCCGTAGGGTTCCAGCACCGGTTCCTGCAAAAACAGGGCGATGGTCAGAGCGATCAAAAAGCCGAAGAAAATCCCGGTCTGACGATTGGCGGTCAAAACCCGGAGCGCTCGCCCCAACGTAATCCGGTCTTCGCGATCGCCGCTGGGTGGGCGGCGGCGAGGCAAGCGGGAATACCGCCGTTCGATGTTCCAGGTAGCCCCCCACGCCAGGGCAAAAATCAGGGCCGGCATCACCACAAACAGGGTGTTCATGGGCCCCCGCAAGTCAGCAATGGGGCTACCGGCTTGGAGGGGTTTGAGAAAGATACCGCTGATAATTGCCCCGACCACAATCCCCACCGTCAGCAACGACCAGGCTACCCCCACCAACTTCGGCCGTTCTTCCTCGTCGGACACATCCACCAACAGCGCCGCAAAGGGCGTAGAACTAAAACTGATTCCCACGCCGTAGACGGCAAAGGCGATCGCCAGGGCCCCCGTCCACAGGGTAATTTCCGGCGTGAAGTCCCAGCCACCGTGGGTCTGCACCGCTTCCCCCAGTTTCCAGGTCAATTGCAGCGCAAAGAAGAGGGTAAACGTGAACAGGGCGGCCCCAATGCGCACATAGCCGGTGCGGTGCAGGCCCCAGAGGGGACGGGTATCGGACAACTGGCCGAACCAGACCCGGGCCGGCGCCACAAAATACTGCATCCCCAACAGCAAGCCCACCACCGTGGCCGGAATCCCCAACCCTTCGATCGCCAGGCGGTTCAGGACGCCCCCAGCCAACAACGCATTGGCCCCCAACCCCATCTGGAACAGGCCCAACCGCAGCATGGTCAGCAGGGAGAGCTTGGGGGGGGCATCGGTAACGCTTTGATCAGACAAGGGAACCATAGCGGGAACCGTGGCGATACACTAAAGGTTTCCTTACTGTATCGCAGGAGGTTTTCCCTTGGTCATTCCCAGCGACTCCTGGCAAAAGGCGATCGAGACCGTCCAGCAGCGGTTTGAACGGGCCTACCGCAACGAACTGCCCGCTTTGCCGCCGGAGGCCCAAGCCCTTTCTCTCTATGAATCTTGGCACCGGGGCACGCTGGTTTCGCCGTTTTGGGAAATCGCCAAGTTTGCCAAGAAGCAGCGGTGCTTGGATCTGGGGTGCGGCCCCAGCTTTTTGGTGTATCCCTGTTGGCAGGAGTGGGATTTGATTTTTTACGGCCGGGATGTGAGTCCATCCCTTTGTCAGATGATGAATGCCCGTGGCTCTCAACTCAACTCCAAGTTGTACAAAAGAACAGAGTTTGGGGTAGCCCATCACCTGCCCTATGAACCGGCGTTCGATCGGGTCATTGCCACCGGTGTGAGTTGTTATTTTCCGCTGGCCTATTGGGAGGAGGTGATTGCGGCCGTGCGGCGGGTACTCAAGCCCGATGGCGCATTGGTGTTTGATGCGATTGACCCCGCCAGTCCGGCGGCCGAAGATTGGGCGATCCTCGAAACCTATGTCGGGGCTGAGGGATTTTTAACCCCCCTGGCCGAATTTCGCACCTTGATTCAAGACCTAGGGGGCAAAATCCAAGCGGAACGGTCGGGAAACCCTTTTGTGTTGTATCGGGTCATTTTTCCCACCGCTAAAGCGGGTTAGGCTGTTGCCAGAGCAGAATCGGAGTTCATGGAAGGCTATTTGCTGATTGCGGCGATGGTGGTGTTGGGCAGTGCCATTGCCACCGTGGGCGATCGCCTGGGGAGCCGGGTGGGCAAAAAACGCCTGACCCTTTTCAAGTTGCGCCCCCGCCATACCGCGACGTTGGTCACCATTGCTACGGGGGCCCTGATTTCGGCGGTCACCATCGGCATTTTGTTGACGGTTTCGCGGGATTTGCGGGAAGCCCTCACCCGGTTTCGGGAAATTCGGCAGGATTTGGATCGGGCCCAGACCCGTTTGGCGCAGGCCGATCGCGATCTCCAGACCGCCAACGAGCAGCGCGATCGGGCCCTGACCAATTTGCAAGCCTTGGAACAACAGCGCACCGCGGCCCAGCAACGGCAGCAGGAAGCAGAAACCGCGTTGGCCGGAGCCGAGACCAAATTGGCAACCATTACCACCGAGCTGAGCCAAGCCCAAACCCAGGAAGCGGAACTGCGGCAAAAGGCGGAAACCCTCAGCCAAGAACTGCAAACCCTCGGTGCCGAAAGCCAAACCCTGCGCCAAGAACGGGAAACCCTCCGGCAGGATCTGCAACGCATCGCCCAAGAACAGGCCACCCTCCGCAATCAGGCCCAGGCGGCCCAAAATCGCTTGGCGGTGTTGGCGACGCAGCGAGCAGCGGTAGATCGGGAATTGCAAGAATTGAACGCCACCCGCGATCGCCTGCAGGCCAGCATCCAGACCCTGCGCCGGGGGAACGTGGCCATTTTCACCGACGAGGTTTTGGCGGTCCAAGTGTTGCGTTTGGGTCGGAACCGGCCCTTGCAACGGGCGGCCCTAACCCCGCTTTTGGCCGCCGCCGAGCAGCAGGCCCGGGAACTGCTGAAATTTCCACCGGGGGAGGAACCCCGCACTTCGGTGCTGGCGGCCGATAGTGTGGGGCGGGTGTTGGATTGGGTCGCCCGCCGCGTGGTTCAAGACGGCGAAGGGGAATACGTCGTGCGGTTGCTGGCGGCCAGCAACCATGTGGAGCGGGAGCAACAGGTTTTCCTGAAGGCGGAAGTATCCCCCAACCGCCGGGTGTTCAACCGCGGTCAAACCATCGTCACCCTGCCCTTCGCTGCCGGGTTGCCGCCCCAAGAAGCCGTGGCCCAACTCCAAAAATTGTTTGACTTGGTGAATTTCCGCGCCAAACAGGAAGGGGTGTTGGATAACCCCCGCACCGGCACCGTCGGGCAGTTTTCCACCGAAGCCCTCTCCAATGTGTTGCAGACCATCACCCAAATCAACGGGGCCTACGAGATTGTGGCGGTGGCCAAAGAACCGATTTTTACTGCTAGTCCCCTGACCCTGGAGTTGATTGTGCGGAGTCGGGGGGTAGAAGTGGGGCGGTTTAGCTGAGATGCTGAGGCTATCGGCGGCGCAACGGCAAATTTTGGATCGGGGCCAAGCCCTGGCAACCGCGGGGGGCTACACCCTGT
>DMPD01000303.1 GCA_003456125.1 Cyanobacteria bacterium UBA8156
GCTGGTCATGTCTACCCTGCGCTTCTCGCTATAATATAAACCGAACCAACCATCCCCAGACCCCAGCCAGAACCCAACCAGTTGTCAAGTGGATCTTTTTTCGACTCTTTTTTCGACCGGAAGCTTAGAGCGGTCTTCGCTCAAAGACGATATTGGGATATCAAGACGCCACCTGCCAAACGCCGCCTGCCACATCCTACCCGCAAACCCCATTATCCCAAGCCACCCACACCCAAGGTATCCACACCCAAGCCATCTCTTGCGCCATCACCTCTTGCACGGCTACTTTTCAAGTTGTTCCTCAAGTCATTTTGTGTAAATCACATAAATTCACCCCATGTTTAGGGCCGTGGGTTGCCAGAATTGCGGAGAACCGGTATGGTGACAGTGGTCAACTATTATGCTGGTTACGGTTTTGGTTGTACAATTGAGTACTTTGGCTACAGAACCCGGCTACAGGACTTGATAGATTAGGAATTCTCGTTAGGTTTGTTTTCGCTAAGTTACCAGAAACCAAGCGCCCAGAAATTGGCTCTCAAAGATGGTCAATACAGAACCAAGAACGCACAGCCGAGGTCACATAGTTGCGGACATATAATTGCGGACATATGGTTAATTGCAGACATATGGTCGAGCACTCGCGCTCTGGGTCATCCCAACCCCAGTCTGGCTCTTTTCCGAACTCAGGAGCACCATTTTTACTAAAAATCTTATTAAGAGATTTTCTTAAGAGGCCTTCTCCGGTGTGCTGAAATGTGTTGAAAGTTGATTGGGAACCCCGCCGACCCTTGGCGTGACCGTGTTCAGCAACTGTAAGGAAGTTTAGGATAGGTATAGGTTATCTGTGGAGAAAGCAAACAGTCATAGCGATTCATTAAAGAGCAAAGCAAGGGTCGTGCTGGGGGTAGAGCAGGTGGAGACCAATTTAGACCAGGATGACGAGTCCGAAATCACCGTCGAATCGGGGAAAGTCCGACCTCGCCCTTTGCCGCCCTTGGAAACTGCGGCCAATGGCAAAAGCGATCCACGCACCGAGCGCTTCAAGTCCTCGACCCGGCGCAATCCATTTCTATCAACCTACGCCAAAAACAAGCTGATAGAAATTGCGGAAAAAAAATACGATCCCGGTGATCTCAGAGAATTAGGGGACGATATCCTGTCGATCCTAGAGGATATCGAATTTTCGATCTGCATTGATGGTCAAGTATACATTCAGTTGGATGAAGCTTCCAGTCAAAGACAGGATCGTTCTTTGCTACAGCGCAATTCCAGTCGTCTCAAACATCCTTTTGAATTGATGAGTCGGATGGAGGAGGTACGGAAACTCTTGGCCCAAACCTCGATCTTGATGCTAAGCCAACCCCGACAAAAACTCAAGAGTGCGGTGGATTTGTTTGATCGCAATCTCTACGAGCTGATGGAAGATTTTCTGAAGCTCAACCAACTGTACGATTACTTCTTTGAAGATGTTTTGACCCTCATGAAGCCAATCATCATGGATGATTTTGAAGGATTGGTCCAAGACAAAAAAAACCTGGAAACATACATCAGATTTGTACTAAGGAATCTAGAGAATGAACCGGATTCGGTAGACCTAGAAAGCCTAAAATTCTTTCTTATCAACTATCCCAAGGTACAACTGGATCGCGATGACGAAGACAGTCGCGTGATTTACAGTTGCTTGATTGATAGTTTGAAGCGCGCCCGGTTATCGCCCGAAGGCAAGCGAGAATTGATTGTAAATTTGTTTGAACTGGAGTTTCGCACCAAAGACTTCCGCAAGCAAATTGTTAAAAACATTCTCAAGTACTGTCACAAGATTTTGGATTGCGAGCGGCAGCTCTCTATTTACGGACAGAAGTCTTTGTATACCTGTGCGCTGGGATACACCAGCATGATTTTTAATGCGATCAAGAGCTGGGAGAATTTTGAGGGGGATTTGGCTATATCGGGAGTCAGTTTACAGGTGGTACCGCGGGTGCGGGACGGTTGGTTTGAGGCTTCGCGTGACGCGTTTGCCGGGAAAGTATATTTTTCCAGCAGCGGTCGTCTGTTGTATTTCAGCAAGCACAAGCCCTATGGTTGCTTTATGACGACCGATCGCACGGCGCAGTTTCTGGTCAGTTGCGGCTATGAATTTATCTCCCGGAAGTCAGGGTTCCGGGCCGCGATGTGCCACACCAACGATATTCCGGTGAGTTCGGAGGTACGGGCCAAGTTGATGAATGTCTTGTCGTAGAGGAACTTTGGCTCGGGGCAACGTGTCTGCGTAGTGGTTTGTGGAGCACCTTATGTCAAAAATTTGGTTGAACGGTTTGGCGATCGCCCTGCTGTTGGGTGGTTCGGGTTTGGCTTGGGCGGACGATCGCGATGGAGCGGTGTCCCTGGAGCAGGCGCTCGGGTGCTTGCGGGCAGCGGTGGCGGCCCGGCCGGGTCAGGTCCAGGATCTGGACATTAAGCGAGAGGATGGCCGGCTGGTGTGCAAGGTGGAAATCGTCAACCGTCAGGACGAGTATGAAGTGAAATTGGATGCCGGTACCCGTCAAATTCTGCGGGTGAAGCGGGATTAGATGGAGGAGGCGCGCCTGGAGGTTGGTCTGGATTTTTGCCGAGAGCAGTTGCAGCAAAGCTCTCGGGCTGACCTACTGGCAGGTTGGCAAGGGGAGGGACAACCTTGCCAGCGCGAAGCAAAAGGGGTATTTCCGGTGGAGCCCCTGCACCAAACCTGGCGGGTGCCGGCATCTTGGGCGGGGGCCCACTTGACCCTGCGGGGCCGCTGGTGGGCCGCCCGGGCGGAGGTGTGGGTAGATGGCACGCTGCGGCAGGTGGGGGATTTGTTTGACGATCGCGCGGTCGTGGAGTTGACCGCCGCGGCGGTACCGGGGACAGAGTTTCATTTGGAAATCCGGTTGCAGCGGCCGCCCCGCGATCGCCCGGCCCTGGTGGCCAGCTGGGTCGAGGCTTGGTTTGACGAACCGGGGGACTGGGGCACCGTCGCTACGGAGTTGGCGGTGTTGCGGGCTTTGCTGCCCCTGTGGCAGCAGGAACGGCCGGATTTGGTCGATGGGGTGGCGGTGGCGATCGCCGAATTGTCGCGGCTGTTGGCGGATGGTGACGTATCGCGATCGGGGTTGGCCCACTGGCGGGAACAGCTGTTGGCGTTGGGGCCATGGCTCCAAACCCGATCGATCGGGTTGTTGGGCCACGCCCATATCGATGTGGCATGGCTATGGACGATCGCCGAGACCCATGGCGTGTGCCAAAGAACGTTTGCCTCGGCTGTGCAACTGCGATCCCAGTTTCCCGATGTGTTGACCTTCAATCAGAGCACCGCTCTGTTTTATCGGTGGCTGGCGACCGATGACCCATCGCTGTTGACGCAAATTCAAGGGGCGATCGCCGCGGGATGGTGGGAGCCGGCGGGGGGGATGTGGGTGGAACCCGATGGGAATTTGCCGTTGGGGGAGTGCAGCATCCGACAGATGTTGTACGGTCAACAGACGTTCCAGCACCTAACGGGGCAGCGGGCCACGGTCGCTTGGTTGCCGGATACCTTTGGGTTTCATGGGCAATGGCCCCAACTGTTGCAAAAAGCGGGCTTTACGGCATTTTTTACCCAAAAGCTCTCGTGGAACGACACCACCGTGTTTCCCTACCGGGCATTTTGGTGGGAAGGCATCGACGGCAGCCGCATTCGCTCCTATTTTACAAATGCTTTGGGGGCGGAAATTGACCCGGCGGCCATGGCGGAACGAGTGGCGACGGAGCCCCACAGTCTTTGGTTGTATGGGGTGGGGGATCACGGCGGCGGGCCGACCGCCGATATGTTGACCACAGCCCGCCGATGGCAGCGATCGCCTTTGTTTCCCCGGTTGTACCCCACGACGGCGGCGGCATTTGCGAAAACGTTGCCCGATGAGTTACCGGTGTGGCGCGGGGAGTTGTACCTGGAATTTCATCGGGGCACCTACACCACCAAAGCGGACGTGAAACAACGCTACCGGCGCCAGGCGATCGCCCTATTGGCTACGGAAACCTACCGGGCGATCGCGGCGTTGGGGGAACACCCCTATCCCCACGCCGATTTGCGGATGGCTTGGGAACGGCTGTTGATCCAAGAATTTCACGATATTTTGCCCGGCACGTCCATCCCGGAAGTGTTTGCGGAAGTCACGGCGATCGCCCAAGAGCTGGATAGCCTGCTCCAATCGTTGCGGGGGGGCGGGGGATGGTTCAATGCTTTGGCCTGGTCACGGCGGGCTTGGCGGATGGTAGATACCCCTCCGGATACTCCCCATCAGGCCGTCGGCACCCAATACCTGGTGGCGATGCAGGCACCGGCCTGGGGTTTGGCACAACCGGATCGGGGGCCGGTGCCACCGCTGCGCGCCACCGCGCTCACCCTAGAAAATACTTGGTTGAGGGTAGAGGTCGATCCCCACACCGGAGATGTGGCCCAAATCCATTGGGCGGGCCGTACCGTGTTGCGGGGGCCCTGTGGGTTGCAGGGGTTTCGGGACGAGGGCCAATACTGGGATGCCTGGAACATTGACCCCCACTACGGCAACCATCCCCTCCCGGCCCCCGAATTGACGGCGATCGCCCCGACGGAAACGGGCCCCCTGCGGGCTGCCATCCAGAGTTCTTTGCGGTTGGGGGCCTCCACGATCGAACGCACCGTGCGGTTGTACGCCCATCACGCCTTTGTGGAAATTGTCTACGACCTGGACTGGCAAGAATCCGCGGTGTTGCTGAAGGCGGCCTTTCCTCTGGCTTGGGCCGCAGAGTTCGTGACCTACGAAATTCCCCTGGGAGCGATCGAACGTACGACCCAACCCCAAACCCCGGCGGCCAAAGCTCAATGGGAGGTGCCTGCCCAGTTTTGGGTGGATACCCATACCGATGGACTGGGTCTGGCGATCGCCACCGACAGTCAGTACGGTTGGGATGCCCAACCCGATACCCTCCGCCTCAGTTTGCTGCGATCGCCCCAGTGGCCCTGCCCAGAAAGCGATCGGGGGCAGCACCAGTTCACCCTGCGTCTCTATCCCCACAACGGCGACTGGCGCACGGCCGACATCGTAAGGCAGGCTTGGGAACTCAATACCCCGTTGCTGCCCTGCGACCCGCAGCATATAACCGAGCATCCGGCACCCGGTATCACCGTTGCCCCTGCCAGTGTCTTGGTGAGTGCGTTCAAACAAGCCGAAGACGGTCAGGGCTGGATTTTGCGCCTCTACGAAAGTCATGGTTGCTCCACCACTGCCCACATTGCCTTGGGTTGGCCCTTGGCGCAGGTGCAGCGATGTAACCTCTTTGAAGAACCGGTCGGTGAGGTGCCAGCCCAAGCCGATGGGTTCCCAATCGCCTTATCCCCCTTTGCCGTGGAAACCTTTCACCTCACCTTTGCCCTCTGGGGTTAAGAGCGGTTTAGAGACGCAGACCGGGGGGCAGCATCACCTTGTTGACAACGTGAATCACACCGTTGCTGGCCATCACATCCTTCTTGACGATTTCCGCCCCGGCAATCTTGGCTTTGCCGCCTTCCACCGCCACCATTGCCGGCGAACCCTGCACGGTTTTCACTGCACCGGGCTTCACATCACCAGACTTCACTCGGCCCGCCACCACATGGTAGGTCAACACTTTTCTCAGCGCTTCCCGGTTGGCCGGCTGCATCAGCTTGTCCACGGTGCCCGCCGGCAACGCGGCAAAAGCTTCGTTGGTGGGCGCAAACACCGTGAACGGCCCCGTCCCTGCCAAGGTTTCCGCCAAACCAGCCGCCTTCACCGCCTTCACCAAGGTGGAAAAGTTTTTGTCCGCCGCTGCCACATCCACAATCGTGCCGCTGGCTTTGGCTTCCTTCGTCATTTTCTCGGCTTTGGCTCCTTGCTCTGCCACCACCGGCACAACCCCAGCGCCAAGCCCTAGGCAGATCGCCATCGCTCCTGTCCACAATGCTTTCCGATTCATGGATTTGCTCTCGCCTGTAGATTTGTGTTGATTTGTATACTTTTGCAAAGCATACCTCGGATTGGACGGAGCCGGGGGCAACCAGGTTCATGGATTTGGAGGCAGAGGGTGGGTTTTCGATGGTGGCTACCTCGATCGGGGTTTATAGCAGTTGCCATGTTGA
>DMPD01000151.1 GCA_003456125.1 Cyanobacteria bacterium UBA8156
CCTTAGAAGAAGAGCCGCTGGCGGAAAAGTCGCTAGAGGAAGTATCACCGGTGCGATCGCACCGGGCCCGTAATCTCTTTTATCATCGCTTCTCTAAAAATCGCAAATGGCTGGTCTATTTGGGCTTGGGTCTCCTCTCGCTCGTTTTGGTGCTGACCCTGGGGGCCATTCTCAGTCACCCCATCGAGCGTTTGATTTCGGTTGTGGAAAACCGCTACCAACAATGGTTTGGCCAGCAAGATACCACCAATCCGCTGGTCTTGTTGCCGCTGGCCTTTGGGGGCGGAGTGTTGGCGAGCGTATCCCCCTGCATTTTGGCGTTGTTGCCTGTGAACCTCAGTTACATTGGCACCCTCCACATCCAATCCCGGTGGGATGCCTTCTGCAAAGCGGGCTTGTTTGTTTTGGGAGCTGTGACCATTTTGAGCCTGTTTGGCTTGGTTTCTTCGTTTGCGGGGGCGGTAATGGTCGAATACCGCGGCCACATCAACCTGGTTGTCGGCTTGATTATGGGCATCATGGGGTTGTGGTTGATGGGAATTGTGCACATTCCCCTGCCCCAAATGAACGTGAACCTCCCGCCGGCGGGGCCCTACGGCGTAGGATTAACCTTTGCTTTGGTGAGTTCCCCGTGCGCCAGTCCGGTTTTGTTTGCCGTTCTGGCGGCGGCCGCCGCCACCGGTTCCCAAGTGCTGGGCACCCTCACCATGGTGAGCTATGCCATTGGGTACACCCTGTTGATTTTTTTGGCGAGTTTGTTTACGGCTTTGGCCAAGCAAAGCAAACCGTTGCTGCAACATGCCGAAGGCATCGTTCGCTTTGGCAGCGTCGCCTTGATGATGACGGGTGGCTACTACCTGATTCAGGGCACCCGTTGGTTTATGGGGAGTTAGGCGATACGGTTTTCCCGACTTTAGCACTCCCGGGCCCCAAGTGCTAAAATGCGCCCCCGAGGGACACGACAAACTGGAGATCATGGCCAAAAACATTGTGTTTGATGAAGCCTCGCGGCAAGCGTTGGCCCGAGGGATCGACGCGGCGGCCAATGCCATTCGGGTGACCATGGGGCCCCGTGGCCGGAACGTCATTCTCGAAAAGAAATTTGGTGTGCCCGAAATTGTGAAGGACGGGGTGGCGATCGCCAAAGAAATTGAATTGTCCGATCGCCTCGAAAACGCCGGCGCCCAACTGATTCGGGAAGTCGCCGAAAAGACCAGCGACGAAGTGGGGGACGGCACCACCACCGCCACGGTTTTGGCCCAAGAGCTGGTAAAAGAAGGATTGCGCAACGTGGTAGCCGGAGCCAACCCAATCGCCCTGAAACGGGGGATGGACAAAGCGACCGCCGCCATCGTGCAGGCCATTGGCGAACGGGCCAAAACCGTCGAAGGGGAGGCGATCGCCCAAGTAGCCACCATTTCCGCCGCCAACGATACCGAGATTGGGCAGATGGTGGCCCAAGCCATGGCCAAAGTTGGCCGGGACGGGGTGGTGACGGTGGAAGAATCCAGATCCCTGCAAACCGAGTTGGATGTGGTGGAGGGGATGCAATTCGATCGGGGCTACATCTCGCCTTATTTTGTGACCAACAGCGATCGGCAGACCGTGGAACTCGCCAACGCCTGCATTTTGCTCACGGATAAAAAAATCGGATCTTTGACCGATCTGCTGCCCCTGTTGGAAAAAGTGGTGCAAGCGAAAGCGCCCCTGGTCATTGTGGCTGAAGATGTGGATGGGGAAGCCCTGAGCACCCTCGTGGTGAACAAAATGCGGGGGGTGCTGAGTGTGGTAGCAATCAAAGCCCCCAGTTTTGGCGAACGGCGCAAAGCCATGTTGGAAGACATCGCCATTTTGACCGGCGCGACCCTGATTTCCGAAGATACCGGCACCAGCTTGGAGCAGGTGACCTTGAGCGACTTGGGTACCGTCACCAAAATCGAAGTGGACAAAGAAAACACCACGATTGTGGTGGAAAACGTCAACAGTGCACGGGTGCAGGCCCGGGTCGCCCAAATTCGCAAAGAATACGAAGCCTCCGATTCCACCTACGATCGCGAGAAATTGCAGGAACGGTTGGCACGGTTGGCCGGCGGCGTCGCCCAAATCAAGGTGGGTGCGGCCACGGAAACCGAGCTGAAGGAAAAGAAACTGCGGATCGAAGATGCGTTGGCGGCGACCCGAGCCGCTGTCGAGGAGGGGATTGTGCCCGGTGGCGGTGCCACTTTGGCGTTTCTGTCGCAGGTGGCCCAAGACTGTGCCCAAGGTCTCACTGGGGAAGAAGCCACCGGCGCGGCGATCGTGGCGGCAGCGTTGACGGCTCCCCTGCGGCAGATCGCGGACAACGCCGGCGTAGAAGGCTCCGTGGTGGTCGAGAAAGTGAAAGCCGGAGAATTTGGGTGGGGGTACGATGCCCAAGCCCTGACCTACACCAACCTGATCGCCGCCGGGATTGTCGATCCGGCGAAAGTGGTGCGCTTGGCTCTGCAAAACGCCGTATCGGTGGCGGGGATGGTACTCACCACCGAAGCCCTGGTGGCGGACATCCCCCGACCGGAACCGCCAGCCCCTCCCGGTGGTGGCATGGGCGGTATGGGTGGTATGGGTATGATGTAAGAGCCGCTTGGGTGTTTGCGCCGATGATTTTCTGGGAAAGTTTGACCATGGCGGTGCGCACGCTGGCCGCCAACCGCACCCGCAGTCTCCTGACCATGTTGGGAATCCTCATCGGCAACGCCTCCACGATTGCCGTGGTGGGGATTGGGGAAGGGGCCAAACGGTACGCCACGGATCAATTTCAGTCGCTGGGCACCAACGTGCTGTTTGTGATTGCCGGGTCGGACAACACCCGGCGCAACATCATTACGCCCCCCAATCGTTTGGTATTGGCCGATGCCGAGGCGATCGCCCAGCAGGTGCCAACGGTGACCTTGGTGGCACCGGAGGTGCGGGGTTCGGAACTGGTGGTGTTGGGCAATCAGCGGGAACGGGGGCAAATCATTGGTACCACTCCCGAGTACAGTCCGGTGCGGGAAGTAAACGTAGCCTTGGGGCGCTTTTTAAGCACCGATGACCTACGGCGCAACGCCCGGGTGACGGTCTTGGGGTGCGGCATTGCCACCAAATTGCTGGGGGTGAGCAGCCGGGGCAACGATTGCGACATGACGGCGATCGCCGCCGCCGATCCCCTCAGCAAACGGATTCGGATTCGGGGCATTGGTTTTGATGTGATTGGCATCATGGAAGAAAAAGGGGCTTCCTTGGGCACCAACCAAGACGACACCATTTTTCTGCCGCAGGCTACCATGACGGGTTTGTTGGTGGGGCGCACCTCGCCCTACGGTATTGCGGTACCGGTGATCAATGTTTCCGCCAAAGATGCCGACAGCGTGGCGGCGGCGCAGTTTCAGATCGAAAATCTACTGCGATTGCGCCATGGCATCACCGAAAACGGCGACGATACTTTTGTGATTCGATCGCAAAAAGACGCCCTCAGCATTGCCGGCAACGTCACCAATGCCCTCACCATTATGTTGGCGGCGATTGCTGGAATCTCACTGGTGGTGGGGGGCATCGGCATCACCAACATCATGTTGGTCTCGGTGGTGGAGCGCACCCAAGAAATTGGTTTGCGCAAGGCTTTGGGGGCCACCCAAAGCGATATTTTGTTGCAATTTGCCATTGAGGCCGTCATTTTGGCGACCCTGGGGGGCGTTTTGGGTACCGCCTTGGGGGTTGGCGGCGTGACCCTGGTGGGGTGGTATACCCCCCTGAAGGCGGGGGTTTCAGGAGGGGCGATCGCCATGGCGGTGGGGGTTTCCGGCAGCATCGGCTTGTTTTTTGGGATTTTTCCAGCCCGGCAGGCCGCCCGACTCGACCCAATTGTGGCGTTGCGTACGCCATAGATGCAGACCGATACGTTTTTCTACGGCTTTTTGAAAACCTATCCCCATCTGGTGCTGGCCTTGGTGGGGGCAAACGCCGATGCCGCCTATCGGTTTACGGCATTGGAAGTCAAACAAAAGAACTTTCGGTTTGATGGGGTATTGATTTCCGAGTCGTTGACCGCTCCCATCTGGTTTGTGGAAGTGCAATTTCAGCGGCGGGCGGAGTTTTACTGGGACTTTTTCACCAAGGTCGCGCTGTACCTAAGCCAAGAACGGGAAACCCGACCGGTACGGCTGGTGGCCATCTTTCCCCACCAAGGCGTCGATGTGGCCGTACCAGATTTTTACGCCCCCCAGGTGGCCAGGGGTTGGTTGCAGCGGGTATACCTCGACGAGTGGCAGCCGGCTCAACCGTCCTGGGAAACCGCGGTGCTGCAATTGGCGAGCATCCCGGCCGCTGAAACGGTGGCGCGGCTCGCTGCCCTGCGCCAGGAATTGGGGGAGCCCCAGGGGGAAGTGTTAGATTGGTTGCAAACGTTTTTGATCTATCGCTATCCCCCAGTTGGGCTGGGAGGAGATCGCGCGCATGTTTACCCTCGAAGACCTGCGGCAAACCCGTTCCTTTCAACAGGCTTTGGCGGAGGGGCATCATCAAGGCCGCCAAGAAGGAGAATGTCAACTGTTGTTGCGGTTGATGGAAGGGCGGTTTGGCCCCGTGGGCGATCGCCTGCGGCAGCAAATTCAAGCCTTGAGCAGCGAACAAATCGAGGCCCTGGGGCTGTACCTTTGGGAGTGCCAAACGATCGCCGATGTGGAAGCCTGGCCGGGTTTTTTGGGGTAGGGTAGAAGACCCACAACCGAGGAAACATCTGTGCCAACGCTGGGAGTCAACATCGATCATGTAGCCACCGTGCGGCAAGCCCGACGCACGGTGGAACCCGATCCCATTGCCGCCACGGTCTTGGCGGAGTTGGGGGGAGCCGACGGCATCACGGCCCATTTGCGGGAGGATCGCCGCCACATTCAGGATCGGGATATTCGGCTCCTGCGGCAGACCGTGCGCACCCATCTCAATCTGGAAATGGCCGCCACCGCCGAGATGATTGCCATCGCCTTGGACGTGCGCCCCGATTATGTAACCCTGGTGCCCGAGCGGCGGGAAGAGGTTACCACCGAAGGGGGGTTGGATGTGGTGGCCGGGGGCGATCGCCTCCGATCTGCGGTCGAGCAACTGCAAGGGGCAAGCATTCCCGTGAGTTTGTTTGTGGATGCCGAAGCCAAACAACTGCAGGCGGCGGCGGCGACCGGGGCCCGCTTCGTGGAATTGCACACCGGTACCTACGCCAACGCCCGCACCGCAGCCGAACACCGCCAGGAATTGGCGATCCTGGCGGAAGGTACTGCCCGCGCTTTGGATTTGGGGTTGCGGGTCAACGCCGGCCACGGCCTTACCTATTGGAACGTGCAGCCGATCGCCCGGATTCCAGGGATGGAGGAACTCAACATCGGCCACAGCATCATCAGCCGCGCGGTGTTGGTGGGTCTGGAGCGAGCCGTCCGGGAAATGAAAGCCCTGCTTTAACGCCGCGATCGCGACAAACTCGCGGATACAATAAAGACGTCAAAAATTTTCCGGTAAGCTATGGAATGGGCGATCGCCCCCTACTTTGGCGCAGCTTTGAGCAGCTTTTTCCCCGACTCTAGGGCGCTTTGGGGGAACAGCGGCATGCTGGCGCTCAACATCCTCCTGGGCACCTACATTCTGTTGAACACGTTGCCGATTGCCTTCACCTGGTACC
>DMPD01000150.1 GCA_003456125.1 Cyanobacteria bacterium UBA8156
CGGCGAGGGGGGAACTCACCAACCCCAGCCCCCAGCCCAGCAGCGAGACCAGCACCGCCGCCCCCAACCCCGCCAACGTTCCTTCTAAGCTGACCGCCCCCTCCGTACCCGGCGGCACCGGCTGCCACGTCACACTCGAAACCGTCGTGCGACCGTAGGCCTTGCCGATTTCGCTGGCGGTGGTGTCGGCCAATTTGGTGGCGATGCTGCCCACATACCCCACCAACCACCAAGGAGCAGGGGCGATCGCATAGCCCAGGGCGCAGACGGCTCCCCCGATCGCCGCCCCCCACAAGTTGGCCGGCCCCCGGGCCCCGTCTCGTGCCTCCGCAATGCCTTTGGCTTTTTTGATATCCAAACCCACGGAGGTCACCGCCGACCCCGCCACCAAATACACCACCATCAAGCTGTAGCCCCTGGGGCCCAAGCAGCCCCACAACAGCGCCCCCAACCCCACGGCATGGATCAAGCCCGCCGGCGTTAACACCGGACGGGGCAGCAACCGGGCGATCGCCGCCAACCCCGCATTCCATCCCAAGCCCATAGCCCACGGTGGGACATCGTCCAACATCATCGGGCGACTCCTTTGCGATTTGGGGATATTATCGAGCCGGAGCGTGGGAAAATGAACCCGAATGCGGCAGTCTTAGGTGAATTCATGAAAGACGTACTTTCGATCGTGCTCGGCGGCGGCCAAGGAACCCGGCTGTACCCCCTCACCAAACTACGGGCGAAACCGGCCGTGCCCGTTGCCGGCAAGTACCGATTGATCGATATTCCCATTAGCAACTGCCTCAACTCGGAAATCGAAAAAATTTACGTTCTTACGCAATTCAACTCGGCTTCGCTGAACCGTCACCTGTACCAAACCTATCGCACTTCCTCGTTTTCCGATGGGTTTGTGGAAATTTTGGCGGCGCAACAAACCCCTGAAAACACCGATTGGTTTCAAGGCACTTCCGATGCGGTGCGTCAATACCTGTGGTTGTTTGAATCGTGGAATGTGCGGGACTACCTGATTTTGGCGGGGGATCACCTGTACCGTATGGATTACCGCAAATACATTGCCCGGCACCGCGAAACCAACGCCGATGTGACCCTTTCGGTACTGCCTACCGATCGCAAGAAGGCTTCCAGTTTTGGGTTGTTGAAAATCGACGATCGCGGACAAGTCTTGAATTTTTCGGAAAAGCCCAAGGGATCGGCCCTCGATGAAATGATGGTAGACACCAGCGTTTTGGGCTTGAATGCCGAAGCAGCCCGGCAACAGCCTTTTATCGCCTCGATGGGCATCTATGTGTTCAAAAAAGAAGTGTTGATCAACCTTCTCAAAAACCAAACCACCGCCAAAGATTTTGGCAAAGAAGTGATTCCGGCGGCCATCAATGGCTACAACGTCCAAGCCTATTTGTTTGCTGACTACTGGGAAGATATCGGCACCATTGAGTCGTTCTATCACGCCAACCTGGAGTTGACGCGCCACCCATCAGCTTCATTCAATTTGTTTGCCACGGAATTTCCTATTTTTACCCGTCCCCGTTATTTACCCCCCAGTCGGGTTTTGGATTGCCAAATTCGCAATTCCATTGTGAGCGAAGGGTGCATTTTGGAGCGCTCAACGATTGAACATTCGGTGGTGGGAATTCGGTTGCGGGTAGACAGCGGCTGCCAAATCGAAGACGCTTTGTTTATGGGCTGTGATTTTTACCAAACCGATGTGGAGCGCCAAGCCGATCTCGAGGCCGGGCGAGTGCCCCTGGGCATCGGCGAAAACACCACCATCCGCCGGGCGATCGTGGACAAAAACGTGCACATTGGCAAAAACGTGCAAATCATCAACAAAGATCACGCCCAGGATGTCAGTTGTGAAGATCGGGGCTACTGCATCCGCAGCGGCATTGTGGTTGTGTTGAAGGGGGCGGTCATTCCCGACAATACCGTTATTTAGGACTTCCTCCCTATGGCAGCTACCAAATCGCCAGCCAAATTACCAGCCAAATCACCAACAGCTGCCCGATCGCCAGAACAGGTGTTGGCCCAGCTCGATCGCCTCCATCACTTGGCGGAGCAGGGGTATTGGGTCACCACCGCAGAACTGTGTGTTTTTCTGGGGGCAGACGGGGTCTTGGCGGCCCACCTCCAAGCCCAAAAGCCGCCGTTTCGGATGGCTTGGCGCAATTTTGGGTTGGTGCACCGGGGATTTCAAGGGGGTACGGCATACTGGCAGATCGTATCCCCCGGAGCGGAGGGGCTGGCGGTGGATGCCAACGATGCCCCGCCGAGCCTGCACCCCGATGCGCCCGCCGTATTTCCTTCCCAGGTGTTGCGGATCGAAAACTTCCTATCGCCGGCGGTCAATCAGGCCCTGTATGCCTATGCCCTGAACCAAGAGCGATCGTTTGTCCCCACGCAAAATTCGGCGGGGGATGCCAACTATCGGCGATCGTGCTACCTGCCGGCTTTTCCTGAATACGGGGAAATGATGAAAAAACAGGTGGCGGCAGCGGTGCCCACCGTTCTACAACGACTGGGGATGCCGGCTTGGCCAGTAGACTACATCGAAATTCAGTTGACGGCTCATAACGACGGCAACTACTACAAAATTCACAACGACAACGGTAGTCCCGATGCCGCCAGTCGGGAGCTGACCTACGTCTACTACTTTCACCGTGAACCCAAACCCTTTACCGGCGGGGAATTAAGGGTCTACGACAGCCGCGTCGAAAATGGGTTTTACGTGGCGGCGGATTCCTATCAAACCGTGGAACCCCAAAACAATGCGATCGTGTTCTTTTTGAGTCGGTATCTGCACGAAGTGTTGCCGGTGCATTGCCCTTCCCAGCAGTTTGCCGACAGCCGCTTCACCCTCAACGGTTGGGTACGCAAAAAAACGGGCTCTACCCTACACAATCAGCCCTAAAGCCGATGCTTCAAACCCTTCTTGGGTGAGGGCCGCCACGGTTTGTCGTTCGTCGGCGACCCAAAATTGCTGGCCGAAACGCACCATTTTACCGCTGTAGCTGAGGCCGGCAATTACGGGGATTTTGCCTTTGCCATCGCCGCTGCACTTCACCAGAACTTCCCGCAACCGGTGCAAATCCTGCAAACTTAAAGCCCGTTCCAAAGGCAAATCTACTTTCACCATGCGGGCTTCGTCGGCGGGCTGGATGTCCTCAATAATCAACTGGCACCGCTGGTCTTCCCGAAAGTCCACCTTCCCCCAAATCAAAACTCGACCCTCGATCGGAAGTTGCGATCGCAGGCGGGCGTAGGTTTTCGGAAAAATCACGGCTTCGGCGCTGCCGGTCAAATCCTCAAAGGTGAGGGCCGCCATCGTGTCCCCTTTGCGGGTGGCAATCTCCCGAAATTCCAACACGATCGCCACGGCGGTCACCACAGTGCCAGCCGGCTGTTCGGCTACGTCCGCGAGGTTGGTCGGCGCCAGCCATTTGGCCCGCTCTTGGGTTTGTTTGAGGGGATGATCGGACAAGTAAAATCCCAGCAAATCTTTCTCCAGTCGCAGCTTTTCCTGGGAATCGTAGTCGGGTACCGGCGGGCCACCGGGGGTCAACTCGAAGGTACTGCTGCCGCCCAAGGCCTCGAACAAACTACCTTGGCCCGACTGCTGATCCTTGGCTTTGCGATGGGCCCAGTCCAAAGTGGGTTCCAAGTCCACCATCAATTGGTGGCGGTTGGGGTTGAGGCTATCGAGGGCCCCGGTCTGAATCAGGGTTTCCAAGGTTTTCTTGTTGACAATGCGCGTATCTACCCGCGCACACAAATCCCCCAAGGAAGAAAAAGGGCCGGCCGCCCGGGCCACCAACAGGCTTTTCACGGCATTTTCGCCAACGTTGCGCACCGCCGCCAAGCCAAACAAAATTTGCTGACCAAAGGGGGTGAAATTCACCCCGGAACGGTTGAGATCGGGGGGCAAAACCGCAATGCCCATGCTGGCACAGGTGGCAATGTAGCGCTGAATTTTGTCTCGGTCGTCGCTCACCGCCGAGAGCAGGGAGGCCATGTAGGCCACCGGGTAGTTGGCCTTTAGGTAGGCCGTCTGATAGGTCACATACCCATAGGCCACGCTGTGGGATTTGTTGAAACAATTGGCCGCCACCGTGCCGTTGGCCAGCAAAAAGTTGTGGTGCGCTGCCAATCCCAGATCGAACACCGGTTGTTGACCCAGCGATCGCCTAGCTCGAATTTTCATAGACACGAATTGGAGGAACAGAGGTACTTAGTAAGCGCCGTTGTTGCGGGGAAACAACACCACACCAATGGTTTTCAGGGCAATGCGCACATCCCAACCAAAGGTACAGTAGCGGGCGTAGCGGGCATCCATTTGCACCCGGCGGGGGTACGGAATATCGTTGCGGCCCGAAACCTGCCAAAGACCGGTAATCCCCGGCCGTACCAACAACACTTCGTGAATCGCTTCGCCGTACTTGGGCAATTCTTCCGGCACCAGGGGCCGGGGGCCCACCACACTCATATCCCCCATCAACACATTCCAGAACTGGGGAAATTCATCCAGGCTGGTCAATCGCAACCATTTGCCGATGGCGGTGATGCGGGGGTCTTGTTTGAGTTTGTAGGCACTGTCAAACTCCGCGCGGCATTGCGGACAACTTTCGAGCAATTCCGCCAGCATTTTGTCGGCCCCCACCACCATCGTCCGAAACTTCATGCAGCGAAAGCGTTTGCCCCGCTGACCCACCCGGGTTTGCACATAGAGAATGGGCCCCGGCGAACTGGCATAGATCAACAGGGCAACCACCACATACAACGGCAAAAACAACACCAACGCGGTCAACGCAAACCCGATGTCAAACAGACGTTTGCCGTAGCGACGGTAGCTGCCCTGCCACCACGCCGGTGCCGCTGGCATGGAGCGATAGGGTTGGTAGCGATCGCCCTCGGCCGGGAGGCGATTGGGGGCGCGACGGGGGCGCCGTGGTACTGCCGGATGACGGGCCCCGGTCTTCGGGGATGGTTCCGAAGTGATGGCAAACCCCGTCACCGCCGTTGGTACTTCCTCGGAGGCTTGGGGGAGAGCCGGCACCACCGCCAACAGGGGTTCTCTCCCCCTCAACTCGACCCAGACCGCTTGGAGTGAACCCCATACCCCCAGAATTTGGCGCCAGCGGGGGCGAGAGAAGCCGCGATTGACTTTGCCACCACCGTACCGGTCTCTCGTCTTCATTTATCCTCGCTCTTCACACCACCGTGGATTTGATCATACACATTGCGGCATATTCAAGAAAGTTCCTATTGAAAAGCTTGGCTATGCCCGTCTACTTTTACTGGGGTGAGGATGACTTTCGCTTGATCGAAGCCGCGGTGAAGTTGCGGGCCCAAGTGGAGTCTGCCTGGCTGGACTTTAACTTTTTCAAAGGGATGGCCACCACCGACGAACGCATTATAGAGGGCTTGAATCTGGCGGCTACTGCACCTTTCGGTATGGGCGATCGCCTGACTTGGCTGACGGAGGTCACCCTCGGTCAGCGGTGTAGCGAAGGGTTGTTGGCGGAACTGGAGCGGACCCTGCCCCAACTGCCCGCCAATTCCCACCTGTTGTTCAGCACCCAAGCCAAACCGGATGGCCGGCTCAAGTCGGTGAAGTTGCTGCAAAAATGGGCCACCGTGGTCGAGTTTTCGCCGCTGCCACCCTGGGACACGGACGCGATCGCCGCGGCGTTGGTTCAGCGGGCCAAGGCCCAAGGGGTCAAACTCCAACCGGGGGCCCAAGCCGCTCTGGTGGAGGCCATTGGGGGAGATTTGCGGCGGATGGTGACCGAACTGGAAAAACTGCACTTGTACTGCGGCGATCGCCCGGTGACGGCAGCCGATGTCCCGGCTTTGGTGTTTGCGGCGGGGCGCTCGGTACGGCAGTTGACCCCCGCCTTGCTGGCCGGTCAGACCGGCTTGGCGTTATCGATTTTGCAAGAACTCTTGGCCAACAACGAAGCGCCCCTGCGGCTGTGTGCGGCCCTGGTGGGGCAATTTCGGACGTGGCTACTGGTCAAAGTCGCCCTCGAAGCCGGCGAGCGGGACGACCGGGCGATCGCCGAGTTTGCCGAATTGGGCAACCCCAAGCGCTTGTTTTTCCTCAAAACCGAAATCAAGACCGTGACCGCGGCCCAATTGCAACGGGTGTTGGCGGAGTTGCTGGCTTTGGAGTGGGCCCTCAAACAGGGAGCCGAAGAATGGGCGACCCTGCAAACCCACCTCGTGGCGATCGCCCAAATTTTCCGGAGTTAGTCAATCAATCCTTCTTCGCGGGCCCGTTTGCCGGTTTGGACGCGGATGTTTTTGCCGCTTTCGGGGTAGACCTCCAAAGCATCTTGCATCTTGCTCCAGTAGTTGCGCACGGTGCGTTCCGAAACGTTCATGCGATCGGCGATCGCCTTGTCGGTGAGGGCTTCGTTAAACGCCAAATGCAAGACATCCAACCATTCCTGACGCACTTCGATGCCGGTGCGAATTTCGCGGGGGGTGTGGTTCAACCCCTGCAACGCCCAATCCACACGGGTCAGAAATTCCGTCAGGGACATAGCCTTGGCCACCACCGTAAACCCCCCTTCGTGGCTGTCAATGGCCGGCCGCACCCGCACCAACGGCATCGGATCGACGCTGTGCACCACAATGTTGAGGGCTTTGTTTTTTTCCATGACTTGGCGGAGGGTGGATACCCCCACATCCGTCGAAGCCGTACCACCCGGCTCCTGGGGCATCGACAAATCCATGATCAGCAGGTCGAGATTGCCCCGGTTCACCCGCTCCAAAGCCCCGTTGCCGTTTTGAGCCGTCAGGACTTCCGCATCGGGATATTGCTGTTTGAGGGGGCCCACCGTCCCCCCCAAAATCGCTTCTTGGTCGTCTACCACCAGAATACGCATAGCTTTCCACGATCGGGATTGTGCTCCCATCCTACACCGGAATGGTTCGCGGGCTAGGCGGGCGGAGCTCCGACCCAGTCCGCCGCTGATTTTTGTAGGCTAGGAGAGAGGATCTTAAAGATGAGGTAGCCGATGCGGTTGACTTGGCTGGATAGCAATACCTGGTTGTGGGAACTGGCCCAGCGGCGGGTGTTGGTGGACCCGTGGCTGGTGGGCCCCCTCAACTTTGGCGGGGCGACTTGGTTGTTTGAAGCCCGGCGGCGATCGCCCCGGCCGTTGCCCCCAAACATCGATGTGATTCTGCTTTCCCAGGGACTGCCGGATCATGCCCACCCGCC
>DMPD01000344.1 GCA_003456125.1 Cyanobacteria bacterium UBA8156
GGCTCCGCAGTTGCTCGGCGGTGCCCATGCAAATCAGGGTATCGCCGTCCCGCAACAGGGTTTCGGCGCTCGGCCCCGGCAACAACATGCCGTCGCTGCGGCGGATTGCAATCACCAACGCCCCGGTCTGCGATCGCAGCTTGGCCTCGCTGAGGGTGGCCCCCACATAGGGACAAATGTCGCCATCGAGGAGGGTTTCTTCCAGGTAAAAAGCCCGGTTTCCCCCGGACAAAGCCCCATCCACAAAATCCAACACCTGGGGCCGCAAAGCCGAAGCCGCCAACCGCTTGCCCCCCGTGATGTAGGGCGAGATCGCGGTATCGGCCCCCGCCCGCTGCAACTTGGCGATCGCCTCTTCGCTGCTGGCCCGGGAAATCACCCGCACCGCCGGATTCAGGGTTTTGGCAGAAAGCACCACATACAAATTCTCCGCATCGGAAGCCAGGGCGCAGACCACCCCCCGGGCCCGCCCAATCCCCAACCGCAACAGGGTTTCGTCGAGGGTGGCATCCCCGCACACGGCTTTGAAGCCCGCCGCCTGGGCTTTTTCGACCACCGCCAAGGCGCTGTCCACCACCACAAACGCAATCCCTTCGGCCTGAAATTCCGCCGCCACCTGCCGTCCGGTGCGACCGTAACCACACAAAATGTAATGGCGATCCAAAGCCTCCATCAGCCGCCGCTCTTGCCTCGCCCGCAACTGCTCTCGAAAATACCCCTGAACCACCGCCTCCGTAAAGCGATTGACCACATAGCCAATGCCAATCAAGCCAGCAAAAATCAAAAACACTGCAAACAACCGTCCCCGATCGCTCAGGGGGTAAACCTCCCCAAAGCCCACGGTCGATAGGGTGATGGCCGTCATGTAGAAGGCATCGAGGGGCCGCCAACCCTCTTCCAAGACTTGGAACCCCAGGGTACCCACCAAAAACAGAAGCAAAAACAGCAGCCCCCCGACCGCCAATTCCCGATGAAAACGCTCCTGCAAAGGATTTACGGAAGGCACAAAATTACTTGCCCAGCAACTTCACCAAACCAATGCCGCCAAAGTACAAGCCGGCCACCGCCCCCGCCAACAACGATTGGGTGAGGGGATCGGTAGAAGGGGTCAACACGGCTCCCAACACGGCGGCCCCCAACACCACATACCGCCATCCCTTCAACATTTGTGCCGCCGTCACGATGTCCAAGGCCCCCAACAAGGCCTGCACCACGGGAATCTGAAACGCCAAGCCGGTGCTAAACAGCAACAACAACACAAACTCAAAATACCGGTCGATGGACCACAACTGCTCCACCACATCGCCGCCATAGTTAATGAAAAACCGCAATGCCGCCGGAATCAAGGCACTGTAAGCAAACACCAACCCCAAGACAAACAGTACCGTCGATCCCAAGACCACCGGCCCCACCAACCGCCGCTCCCGCCGCGTCAACCCCGGCAGCACAAATTGAATGATTTGGTACAAAATAAACGGGCTGGCCAGCAACAAACCGCTGTACCCCGCGACTTTGATCGAGACAAAAAAGTATTCACCCGGAGCCAACTGCAAAAACTTTACCGGCCCCGCCGGTACCTCCAACAAAGCGACGATTTTGTTCACAAACACAAAACAACCGGCGATCGCCACCAGTACCGCCACCAAAGCGACAAACAACCGCATTCGCAGTTCTTCCAGATGATCCAGCAACCCCATTTCCACATCGTCTTCGGCTTGGTCCGCAGGCTCTTCAACCGTATCGGCAACGGCGATCGCGCCGTCTTCCGCGGGCACCAGGGCCACAGCTTCGGGGGTCGGCGGGGCGATCGCGGTGGTGGTCTGCCGAATGTTGCGCAGAAAAGGGGTCTTGCTCATGGCGGTCGCGGTTTACCTTTCTTCAAGTTTACGTCATGGGGCCCGACCCACCAGCCGATCGCGCAGTTTGCGGATGCGATCGCGCAGTTCGGCCGCTTTTTCAAATTCCAAGTTCTTAGCGGCTTCTTTCATCTGGGCTTCGAGGGTTTGAATGGCTTCGGGCAAGTCGTCTAGGGCCACTTCGACCGTGCTGTAGTAGCCCGTGCTCTGCTCCTGCACCCGCCGCGAAATCGACAGAAAATTTAAGATGGCGTTGTCGGTTTTTTTGACCACCGGTTGCGGGGTGATGCCGTGGCGCTGGTTGTGCTCCATTTGCAACGCCCGCCGCCGCTCGGTTTCGTGAATGGCTTTGGCCATGCTGTCGGTGAAGCGATCGGCATACAAAATCGCCTGGCCGTTGACGTGCCGCGCCGCCCGCCCAATGGTCTGAATCAGCGATCGCTCGGCCCGCAAAAAGCCTTCTTTGTCGGCATCCAAAATGGCCACCAACGACACTTCCGGTAAATCCAGTCCCTCCCGCAACAGGTTCACGCCAATCAACACATCAAAAGCACCCTGGCGCAGGGCTTGCAAAATTTCAATGCGATCGATCGCCTTGATGTCGGAGTGCAGGTATTTGACCGCGACCCCCCGTTCCTCAAAGTACGTGGTCAGGTCTTCGGCCATGCGCTTGGTGAGGGTGGTCACCAACACCCGTTCCTTGCGAACGATCCGGGTCTGGATTTCCCCCAGCAAGTCATCAACCTGTCCTGCGGTGGGCCGCACAAACACTTCCGGATCGAGGACACCGGTGGGTCGCACAATCTGCTCCACAATTTGGGTGGAAATTTCCAGCTCCCAATCCCCCGGTGTGGCCGAAACAAAAATGCATTGGTTGACTTTGCCCCAAAATTCCTCCGCTTGCAAAGGACGGTTATCGGCAGCGCTGGGCAACCGAAACCCGTGATCGATCAAAACCGTTTTGCGGGCGCGATCGCCGTTGTACATCCCCCGAATTTGGGGCACCGTGACGTGGGACTCGTCCACCACCAACAACCAATCCTCCGGGAAATAATCCACCAAACAGGCCGGCGGTGACCCCGGTTCCCGTCCCGCCAAGTGCCGGGCATAGTTTTCCACACCGTTGCAAAAGCCTACTTCCCGCAGCAATTCCAGGTCGTAGCGGGTGCGCTGCTCCAACCGTTGGGCCTCCACCAATTTGTTTTGGGCGGTGAGTGCCTCCAACTGGGCCGCCAACTCCGCTTCGATCGCCTCGCAGGCCGTCACCAGCCGATCCTTAGGAGTGACAAAGTGGCGAGCCGGATACAAGTTCAAGCCTTCCAAACTCTGCAAAATTTCGCCGGTGATGGGATCGACGTAGCGAATGGCTTCGACTTCATCACCGAAAAATTCCAGGCGAATCACCCGATCTTCGTAGGCCGGGCCAATCTCGACAATGTCGCCTTTGACGCGAAACCGCCCCCGCCCCATCTCCACATCGTTGCGTTCGTATTGGATGCCCGCCAACACCCGCAACAATTCCCGCTGGTCGTAGGTGCCCCCCACCCGCAACGGCACCGCTGCTTTGAGATATTCTTCGGGAATCCCCAACCCATAGATGCAACTCACGGAAGCCACCACGATCGCATCCCGCCGCTCAAACAACGAACGGGTGGCCGAGTGCCGCAACATATCAATTTCGTCGTTGATCGACGCGCTTTTTTCGATGTAGGTATCCGTAACGGGAATGTAGGCTTCCGGCTGATAGTAGTCGTAATAACTAATGAAATACTCAACGGCGTTGTGGGGAAAAAATTGCCGCAACTCGTTGCACAGTTGCGCCGCTAGGGTTTTGTTGTGGGCCAAAACCAAAGCCGGCTTGCCATACTGGGCGATCGCGCTGGCGACGGTCATGGTTTTGCCGGTGCCGGTAGCCCCCAACAAGGTCTGAAAGCGCTGCCCGGCTCGCAATCCCTCTACCAATTGGGCGATCGCTTGGGGCTGATCGGCGGCTGGGGGCCAAGGGGTCTGCAAATCAAAAGCGGCCATGGCTGGGAAGAATGACGCTGTTTCCCAGTGTAGCCTGTGCCCTTGGGCTTCCCCCTAAACCCTGCGTCGTTGGTGAAACGCGGCCAATTCCTTCATCAAGGTCAAACACTGGCCAGCGTCCATGGCCACCGGTGTAAATATGTCGTTGACGGAGTGCCGCAAGATGATTTCCCGCTCTTGTTTTTCTTGCCCCACCTGAATGGCTTTCATCGACCAATCCAAAAAATCCCGCTGGGCGATCGGCGAAAAATCCAGCAACTCGGCGTTGAGGTGACGGGTATCCCCCACAATCCGGTTGTAGGTCTGACTGATGGCCAACCGATGTCCCTCCAGCGCCTGCAAAAACCAGCCGTCCCCAAAACACAACAACCCCGTCAGTCCCACCGGCTTGTTGTTGCGCTCGGATTTCTCCATAATGTCAAACAAATCGGCATAGCCCAAGTTCGGCCGTGCTTGGCTGACGTAGACCAATCGATACAAACCCATAAATGCTCACGATGACAAAACTGTCTTCATTTTGTCACGGGATTTTGACTTATTTCCGGGAAAGTTCGCGGGCGGCCAAGTCGGCATCAACAAGGGTTTGGCCGGTGGCGGCCAAAAACACATCGTCCAGGCTGGGGCGGGATTGGGACAACGAAAACAAGGGTAGGTTGGCCGCCGTCAAGAGCGATCGCACCACGGAAGTATCGCTGTCGCGAGCCACAGTCAGGTTGATGGCGTTTCCCTGCAAGGTATTGATGCGGCCGCTTTTCACCCAGGATTGCCCTTGCAAAAGCTTGAGGGCCTGTTCCGCTTCGGGGCGATCGGCAAATTCTCGGATCTTTACCGTTAGGCGATCGCCCCCCAACCCATCCTTGAGTTGATCGGGGGTGCCCTCCGCCACCATTTTTCCCCGGTCTAAAATTCCCACCCGATCGCTGAGGGCATCGATTTCTTCGAGGTAGTGGCTGGTGAGCAAGATGGCGGTGCCCCGCTGCCGCAATTGCCGCAAAAATTCCCAAATGGCACTGCGACTGGGCAAATCCAGCCCCACCGTGGGTTCATCCAACACCAAGACCTGGGGTTCGTGCAACAGACCCGCCGCCAAATCCAGACGTTTTTTCAGACCCCCGGAATAGGTGCCCGTCCGGCGATCGGCGTATTCCGTCAGTTCCAACAGCGCCAACACCGCGGCGATGCGAACCTGGATTTGGGCCGGCGGCAAGTGGTACATCGCCCCCTGCAACGCCAGCAATTCTCGTCCGGTCAATACCTTGTCCAGGGCCACTTCTTGCGCCACATACCCCAAGCGCCGGCGAATGGCCCGCGGGTCGGTGGCCCCGGCCACCACCACCCGCCCCCGATCGGGCCGCAGCAACGTGCTGATGCAGCGGATGGTGGTGGTTTTGCCCGCACCATTGGGCCCCAGCAACCCGTAGATCGTGCCCGGCACTACGCGAAAGGAAACGTCTTGCACCGCTGGGCGATCGCCGTAAGTTTTGTGCAAGTTTTCGACCTGCAATACCGCATTTGTAGACATTTCGCTGAACTTTGAGAGGTTTGCCCTCA
>DMPD01000314.1 GCA_003456125.1 Cyanobacteria bacterium UBA8156
TATTATGGCAATTGCTATACTTTATTCATGGCCCGCCCGCTTCACAACCAACGCCCCACCACCAACCGCACCGAGCCATCCGCCAGGGTTTCTTCCTCCTCGACGGTGAACCCTTGGGCGGCCGCGCTCTGGCGCAACGCTTTGTAGGCATAGCGACGGGCCACCTCGGCCAAAAAACGCTTTTCGTCGATCCGGGCTCCCCAAAAATCCGCCACCAGAGCGTACCCTTGTTCTTGCTTCTGAAACCCCAGGTCGTAGCCGTTCTCTTGGCGGATCACGAAATCGGCTTTGGTGGTGAGACCGGCGTAGCCCCGCACCATCCCCTCTCGATCGTAGGTGTACCCCAATTCCGTGAGGGTTTCTGCCAACAAATCGCTGTTCTCGATGTCTACGCTCACGGTGGTAAAGTGCGACATGGCTCTGCCTTCTATCCTTGTTCCATCCTAATACTCGTAGGTCCAGATGGCCCAGCCCTTGGCACTGGGAGTGATCACGTAGCGATCGCGCAACCGTCGCGCAATTTTTTCGGTGGTTACCCAATCGATCTCAAACCGGAAAAAGCTGTAGTACTCTCCGCGATACTCCACCGCCGGCACCGGGCGATCGTGATCGGGGAGGCGGATATGGCAGCGGCGGATGGGCTCCAGCTTGACCACAAACGATTGGGGCGACGATTCATCAGCCATAGGGGTTTTTCCAGTTATCGCCCGCTATTTTACATTTCTTCACGAGCAATGACGTGGTTCTCCAGTACCAGCATATCCATTTGCGTCCGCTGGAAGCAGGCGATCGCCTCTGCCGGTCGGCACACGACGGGTTCGTTTTCGTTGAGGGAGGTATTCAGCAGCAGGGGAATGCCGGTGCGATCGGCGAAGGTGCGGATCAGTTGCCAGTAGCGGGGATTGGTGTGCCGGGACACGGTTTGCAGACGACCGGTACCGTCGACATGGGTGACGGCGGGAATCAAATCCCGTTTGTCGGGACGTACCGGCAATACTTTTTCCATGAAGGGCACCGCCGTGGGATGCTCAAAGAAATCCGCCACGTGTTCTTCGAGGATGCTGGGGGCAAAGGGCCGGAACAACTCGCGGAACTTGATGCGGGCGTTGATGATGTCCCGCATGTCGGCCCGGCGGGGATCGGCCAACAGGGAACGGTGCCCCAGGGCCCGCGCCCCAAACTCCATCCGGCCCTGAAACCATCCCACCACTTGACCGGCCAACAGGGCATCCACCACCACCGCCCACAATTCAGGGTCTTCGTAGCGGCGGGCCGTTAACCCGGCTTGGGCGATCGCCTGGGCGCACTCGGCATCGGGGAAGGCCGGCCCCCAATTGGCCCGATCCAACCGAAATTGCCGGGGTTGCTCCAACAGGCGGTGCCACACGTAGAACGCAGCCCCGATGCAGGTGCCGTTGTCGGCGGCCCCCACCGGCACGTACACTTCCCGAAACGGTGTGTGTTGGCGAATTTTGCCGTTGGCCACCGAGTTCATGGCTACGCCGCCCGCCAAACAGAGGCGATCGTCCGGGTAGCGCCGGTGCAAGTCCCGCAGGGCGGCAAATACAATTTCTTCGGTGACGGCCTGCAACGAGGCGGCTAGATCGCGATGGTGTTGGGTGAGTTCCTCCTGAGGAGAGCGGGCGGGCCCCAACAACCGGATCAGCTCTTCGCTGTGGAAGGGCTGCACCACCGGCAACCCCTCATCCCAGGTCATGGCGATGCCTTGGCGGTGATGGGTGAAGTACTCCAGGTTCAGGGTCAGGGCCCCGTTTTCCCAGGCGATGAGCCGCCGCATTGCTTCGAGATAGGTGGGCTGGCCGTAGGGAGCCAATCCCATGACCTTGTACTCGTCGCCGTAGTTGGGAAATCCCAGGTACAACGTCAGGGCATTGTAAAGATATCCCAAGGAGTGGGGGAAATGGGTGCGCTGAAAATACTGCAATCGTTGTCCTTCGCCGGCCCCCAACACCAAACTGACAAAATCCCCCATGCCGTCCACCGACATCAGGGCCGCTTTTTCAAAGGGAGAAAGAAAAAACGCCAGCGCCAAATGGGTGGAATGGTGCTCCAAACTGTGGACTTTGGCAGCAATCTCGGCACCCCCCAAGGCTTGGGACAGGTGATCTTGCACCGAGGCGATCGCCTGTTGCCGGCGGGCCCGATCGCGCAGACCCGGAAAGGCGGGGTGTTGGAGGGCAAACCAGGCTTTGGGACCCAAATTGGCTTTGGGGTTGGCCGACAGGGCCACATGGTGCAGGTCGGCCGGCGCGACTCCGCCCACTTCCAGGCAGTAGCGCACGGCTTGGTGGGGGAACCCCGCCCAGTGTTTGATCCGGGTAAATCGTTCTTCTTCGACCGCCGCCACCAATTGACCGTCCTGCACCAGACAGGCCGCCGCGTCGCCGTGAAACGCATTGATGCCCAAAATCGAAATTGGTTTGCCCATGGTGCCGTCCTGCTTGCGCTTTCTATCCTGCCACGGTAGGACGCTTGACTTGACCTTTTGCTCCTAGAATAGAGCCTGACTCCCGTTACATTTGTTTACGTTATGGCGCGATCGCACCTGCCCACGTTGTCCCGCTATTTGCGGCCCCACATCCGGCCGTTGGCGTGGGGGACGCTCGCTTTGTTTGGGGCCAATGCGTTGGGTACCTACTTGCCCTGGTTGCTGCGGCGGGCGGTGGAGACCTTACGGGAAGATTTTTCTGCAACCCAGGTGGGACGGTACGCCCTGGAAATTTTGGTGCTGGCGACGGTGATGTGGGGTATCCGCATTGCCTCGCGGCTGTGGTTGTTTGGGATTGGGCGGGCGG
>DMPD01000198.1 GCA_003456125.1 Cyanobacteria bacterium UBA8156
TATCCGAAACGACTATATAAGCAAACGGGTAAAGGAATCTCCGCTTACGACATGAAAAAGCGGATTCCCGTCTGGAAGAGCGAGCATGAGTGGTTAAAGTGCTACTCTCAATGCCTGCAATCTTCTGTGCTTAACCTGTCTCAAGCGTTTATTAACTTCTTTGACGGTCGGGCTAAGTACCCTACTTTCAAAACTCGTCATGGTCGGCAGTCGCTTCAGTATCCCGCCAATGTCAAGCTGCTGGGCGACTCAGAGATTAAGTTCCCCGGAAAACTGGGTGTAGTAAAAGCTAAGGTACATCGGGATGTTTCAGGAAAGCTGAAAACCGTAACGCTCTCGAGAATGCCTGACGGTCGATATTACGCCTCGCTGTTGATTGAAGACGGTACTGAAAAGCCTAAATCCAGTCGTGAAGGTCAGGCGATTGGGATTGACTTAGGATTGATGGATTTTGCGGTTACATCTGATGGCTCTAAGTATCGCAATCCAAAGCATCTAGCCAAGTATGAACGAAACCTGAAGCGTAAGCAACGCAAACTATCTAGGAAGAAGGATAAGACAACTGGCAAGCGGCTCAAGGCTAAAAGATTGGTTGCCAGAGTCCATTCTAAGATTTCACGAGTTCGAGAAGATTTTCTCCACAAGCTATCCCGCAAGATAGTCAATGAGAACCAAATTGTAGTGGTTGAAAATCTATGCGTGAAAAACATGGTCAAGAATCACAATCTAGCCAAGTCTATTAGTGACGCAGGTTGGGGAATGTTTTGCACCATGTTGAAGTACAAGACAGAGGCAGAAGGTAAGGTCTATGTGGAGGTCGGGCGCTTCTTTCCCAGCACTCACCTTTGTTCTGAGACTTTGTTGCCACTGCCTAAGATGGATTTAAGCGTCAGGATGTTTGATTGTCCTCATTGTGGTCAAAAGCATGACCGAGATGTGAACGCTGCCATCAACATCAGAAATGAAGGCTTGCGGCTTTTGGCGTTGGGAACCAGCGCTGCTGCCCTTGGAGGCAATGTCAGACCAAAGCGGTATGGGCGAAAGTCTACTACGGCAGAGGCAGTTGCCTATGAAGAGGGAAGCCCGCGCTCTATTGCGTAGCAATGAGCGTCAGGTAGTTCACAAAGCCTCCCTCAGAAAATGGCACAATACCGGAGCACAGGGAATTTGGATACAGCGGTGGTGGAATTTCGCGATCGCCTAAACCTGGCCCGCTTGCAGCAATTGTTGCAGGGGTTTGGCCGGGTGCGGGTTTTGGTGGTGGGGGACTTGACCCTAGATGAGTTTGTAACCGGTCGCACCGAACGCATTTCGCGGGAAGCACCGGTGTTGATTTTGCGTCACGAAACCACCCAGCGCGTACCCGGTGGTGGAGCCAACGCCACCTACAACCTGGCGCGGTTGGGGGCCCAAGTACAATCGGTGGGCCTGCTGGGGGACGACGAACAGGGCCAAGCCCTCCGGGAGTTGTTTGCGGGCGTTGGCGTCGATACTTCGGGGATTGTCACGGTGCCGGGGCGACCCACGGTCACCAAAACTCGGATTTCTGGCCATGCCCGGCAATCGGTCACCCAACAAATTGTCCGGCTCGATCGCAAATCCGACGAGTTGCCGGCCTCTGCAATCCAACAACAATTGGCCCAGCAAGTGGGCGATCGCCTCTCTACAGTAGATGCGGTGGTGTGTTCCGACTACAACGAAGGGGTGTTTTGGGGCGAGCCGGTGATCCCGGCAGCGCTGGCGGCCCCCTTCACGGTGGTGGATGCCCAGCGGGATTTGGGGCGGTATCGGGGGGCCACCCTCTTCACCCCCAACCTGCCGGAAGCGGAATTGGCGAGCGGGGTGACCATTCGGGACGAAGCCTCGTTGCAACAAGCCGCCCAAACGTTATTCCAGCAAACCCAAGCCCAACACCTTCTCATTACGCGGGGGGAAGACGGCATGAGTTTGTTTGCCGCCGATGGTACCGTGGCCCACATCCCGGCCTTTAACCGCACCCAAGTATTTGACGTGACCGGGGCCGGCGATACCGTCGTGGCCGCCCTCAGCCTGGCGATCGCCGCCGGGGGCACCGTTTGGGAAGGGGCTGTTTTGGGGAATTTGGCAGCCAGTATTGTCGTGCGGCAATTTGGCACCACCACCACCACCGTCGCCGAAATGGAAACCGCCCTCACCACCTTGTTGGAAGAGTCCTAACGCAGGGCCGGTTCCCCCTCCTGCAAAGCGTTCAACCGCCAGTACAAACCCTGCCGTTGCAGCAATTCTTCATGGGTTCCCACTTCGGCGATCGCCCCGCGATCCAACACCGCGATGATGTCCGCTTCCCGCACGGTGCTGAGGCGGTGGGCAATGATCACGGTGGTACGGGTGCCCTGAATTTTGGCCATGGCTAACTGAATGGCCCGTTCCGATTCGTAGTCCAAACTGGAGGTGGCCTCATCAAAAATCAACACATCGGGATTCACCAACAACGCCCGGGCAATGCCCAATCGCTGCCGTTGCCCCCCCGACAACCGTACGCCGCGCTCCCCCACCACCGTATTTAAGCCCTGGGTCAACAACGACAGGAATTCATCCACCCGGGCAATCTCACAAGCCGACTTCACTTCCGCATCGGTGGCGTGGGGGTTGCCGTAGGTGAGGTTTTCCCGGAGGGTACCGTTAAACACATCTACCTCTTGGTGCACGATCGCCAGCCGTTTGCGGTACCCGGTGATATCGAGGGTCTGGATGTCTTGACCGTCGATCAGAATGCGCCCCGTCGTCGGCCGGAAATACCGCAACAACAGCTTAATCAAGGTAGATTTGCCGGAACCCGATCGCCCCACCAGCGCCAGGGTCTGACAGGGGGGAACCGTGAGATCGATGTCTTGCAACACCAGGCGATCGGGATCGTAGCCAAAACTCAGACGCTCGAACCGCAACTGCCCCTGAAATTCATAGCGGGTGTAGCCCTGGGTGCGATCCAAACACAATCCTTGGCTGTCGTCGCCGGGGGGCAACTGCAAAAACTCGTGGAAACGCAACATCGAAGCATAGCGCCGGGCAAACACCTCCGCCAAGGAACTGATGGGTTCAATCTCGGAAAATCCCATGCTGGACATGGTGAGAATGGTCACAAATTGCCCCAGGGAAATCCGCTCCTGCACCGTCGCCACCAGCGTCAACGCCAACACCAGAAACACACTGGTTTGGACAAAGGTGCGCTGAAACATCCCCAGTTTGACATAGCCCAAGTGAATGGAATACAACACCGTTTTCAGTTCCCGTTGGAGGCGAGCGCCTTGCCGTTGCATTTCGGCGGCTTCGGTGGCAAAGGCCTTGACGGTTTTGATGTTGGTGATGATTTCGGAAGTGTGGCTTTCGGTGTTTTCCTGATGTTTGTCCAAAATTTCTTCTTTGGTCATCAGGTGTACCAGGCGGGGAATCGTAAAGCTCAGCACACCGGCAAAAGCCAAGGCAAACAGCGCCGCAATCCGCCAATCCACCACCCCGATCGCCAGAAAAATAGCCAATACCCGCAGGGACTTGGGAATGAGCTGGCCGGCAATTTCTGGATAGGTCCAGGTGTGGTTGGCCAGACCCCGCGCCACCCGCCCGGCAATCCGCCCCGGATTGTTCTCGTCGTAAAACTCGAGGGGTAAGGTCAAAATTTTGGCGATCGCCTGCTGGGTGCGATCGCGGCGGGCCCGCAACGGAATCGCCCAGTGAAACCAAGGCCCCACCCAAGGTTGCAAAGGCGCCCGCACCACCGTA
>DMPD01000289.1 GCA_003456125.1 Cyanobacteria bacterium UBA8156
ATTTGGCCCGGTCTTGTGGCCGAATACACCACAGAGGCGGGTCGTGCATAGCTTCGGGAGCCCAGCGCAAACAAGGCAAAACCTTGGGAGCGCAGAAAAGCATCTATGTCCCCAAATAGGGACTGCCCACAGTACAGAGGCACAAACTCTACTTCCGTTTGCACACAGAGAGTGTGGGCAAGATAGGAGCCCGTTCCTTGCAAAGCCGCCAGCTCAGCGCCCTGAATATCCAAGTACAACACGTCGATGCTGGGGATCCGTTCGCGGCGACAGACTTCCGCCAAGGTCGTCGTGGTTAGCGGCAAACGGGCGGTTACCCGAACCAAATCTTGCAAACCAAACCGAGAACAGACCGCCATGTCGGGTGGATAGAGGGATGAGCAGGCAGGGAACTGGGTGAGGTAGAGGGTTGCCAAGCCCATGGCACCGGCGATCGCCGCAGGGAAGTGTGTTTCCCGCCAAGGGCGATCGGCTTGCTGAGCCTGGGCGTTGGCGGCGGCGCATCCTTCTGGATCGGCTTCAAACCCGTACACCGATAGCTGGGAGCCCAACACCGGCCAGCGTTGCTGCTCGAAACTTTCGGGGTCATCCATTTTGCGGGAACCCACCTGAAACAGATGAAACAAAACGTCTTGCAGATACCCCTCTTCCTTCAGCTTGGGCGTGAACAGCATGGCTTTTCCCTACGGTGTGCTCGGAACAGGGTACCCGCAAAAAAGGGGCAGTCCTCCTGCCCCCAACAGATGTCACAATTCCGGCCTAGCCGACCAGAATATCGGTGTTGGCCAACGCGGGTGCGCCGGTCAAGGTAGCCAACAGGACCGGTGCCGTCGCTCCGGTGCCGTCTACGTCAAAAAACAGCTCGCCCGTGGTGCCGTTGTAAACGAAACGGTGGGTGGCCGTTGTGGCCGCGGCGCCCAGAACAAAGCGATCCGCCGGCAACGTACCGGCAACCAGCCCGCCGCCAAAGCCTACTGCAGCCACGCGAATCGTATCCCCCGTAGCAAAGTCGCCAATCACGTCGGGACCCTGGCTGGACGAGGACAACACAAACACATCATTGCCGGCGCCGCCAAACAAGGTGTCGGCTCCCACACTGCCAATCAGGGTGTCGGCACCATCGCCGCCAAACAACAGATCGTTGCCCAGACCGCCATCCACCGAGTCGTTGCCCGAGCCTGCCACCACCACATCGTCGCCGGCAAACGCGGCGATCGTATCGTTCAAGGGCGAGCCGACCACCGTGTCGTTGTTGATGGTGCCTAAGGCAGTGGTACCCGTGGGGGTCTGGCGAACCAATACCCCAGGTGAAGAAGCACTGCCCAAGTCGGCAATGGTCACTGCGGCCGCGGTTGTGGCCCCCAAACCGTAGCCCGCACCGGTTTGGAGGGTAAAGCTCACCGTTTCTGGGCCCTCGGTCAAAATGTCGGGGATCGGCGTCACCGGCACGTCTACAAAGCTCGCACCGACCGGAATCGTCACCGGCGAAACCAACAAGTTGTAATCGGTACCGTTGGTGGCCGTGCCGCCAAAGATCACGTTCACCGGCAGCGCAGCGGCGGTCGAACCCGTCCGCTCGATCCGGACAAAACCGGTGTCGCCCACCTCGGCCGCCGTCAAATCCGAAGCGGCGGTGTTGATGCTCACCGACACATCATCGTCTTGGATGGTCACGGTTTGGGTGAGGGTAGACCCCCCAGCCACCGTGATCCCAGCGGTTTGGGTGAGGGTCACGCCAAAGGTTTCGTTGGGCTCGGGGGTGGTATCGCCGTTGACCGGTACGGTGAACGTGATGGCCGTGGTGTTGTTCGCCGGGAAAGTGATGGAAGTCGAGGAAGGAGTGCCAAAGTCGGTGCCGGCCGTGGCGGGATTTGTACCGTTGCCGGTGGCTGCCACCGTGAACGTGGTCGCCGTGGAACTGGGGTTGGAGATGGTCACCGTAAACGTGACGTTGGTGGTGCCGGCATTGCCTTCGGGGATGGGATTGGGGGTGCCCGCGCTCAGGGTAACCGTCGGCGTGTCGCTGGCATTGATGGTGCCGGTACCGGTGGCGGTGCCCAAAGTGGCTGAGGCCCCACCCAAACCGGAGAGGGTGGCGGTAAAGGTTTCGGCTGGCTCCGCAAGGTTGTCGTCAGAAGTCGTCACCGAAACCGTCGTGGAGCTGCTGCCCTGAGCAATGCTGAAGGCAGTACCTACCAGCGCCGTATAATCGTTCCCAGCTACAGCGCTAACGTCGGCAGTGTTGACCACGCCGGTGACCGCGCCCAATTCGGTGGCAGTCGTGGGGCCAGCAAAGCTGACGGTAAACACCACCGGCGAACCTTCGTTTACGGCTGCTGGGCTGTTGATCTGCACCACCGGTGCCGCATCGTCGTCGGTGATGGTGACGGTACCCGATGTGGTAGCCCCCAAAGTGGCATTGATGGGGGTGGAAATGGCCACCGTAAAGGTTTGATCCGGTTCATCGATGGTGTCGTTGGCAATCGGCACGTTGACCGTAACCGAGGTTTGTCCGGCAGGAATGGTAACCACCTGATTGACCGAGGTATAGTCCTGGCCGGCGGTGGCCGTACCGGCGGTGGTGGTGAACGTGAAGCTCGTGTCCAAGGCGCTGGCAGCGCTCAAGCTGACCACAAAAGCGGCATTGCCAATATTTTCGGCAACCGTAGTTGGGAGCGTCGTGATGGAAAGGGTGGGTGGGGTTTCGTTGTCGGTGATTTGCCCCACAACAAATTGGTTCAAGATATTGGTGTCAATGGTGTAGCCGGTAGCTGCCACCAATTCCAAGCCCAGCACTTCGGGGGTGCCACCGGCACCGCCTTCAAACAGGGTGTCGTTGATGGCCCGAGGCACCAAGTTTACGGCCGTCAGGTTGGCGGGAATCGTGACCCCAGTGGTCAAAAAGTCGGTGCCCGAAATGGTTGCCAACGGGGTAACTTGGAGGATGTCGGAAGGATTAAACACCAAAACCTGAAAGTCAGCGCCATTGGCGGAATTGCTAAGCCCCAACAAATTGAACCGCACCGTCAGGGGAGCGCCAATGCTTTCGGGAGGGGTGACCACCCGCTCCAAGGCGATCGTGTTCAGGTTTCGCGCAACAGCCAGGATCGCCCCTTCGTTGACAACTCCAGGTGGATTTTGGCGCTCAGCGCGTACAACTACAGCCATTGCAATCTACTCCTCTCGATTTAGGTCTTCATAACTCGGCACAACCAATCTCTTGAACCAGCTCTGGGGAACCTCTTGGGGCTTCCAAACCGCCAGCTCAAATACCTTGCTTGTGAGACATTGCCACGCATTTTCCAAAGCCAGACGGGTTTAGCCTTGAGGGTGACCCTGTGGGCGAAACCTGTCCCAGTCTGGCAAATTATACCGAACAAACCGGCACCTAGGGGATGATTTCGATCGCCTCCGGGCGGCCCGTGCGCTAAAATGAGCAAGCAATGTTCAGCAAATCTTTAGAATCCATGCTGGAACAAGGGAACATCACAATTCACACCGACAACATTTTTCCGATCATCAAGAAAGCGCTGTACTCGGAGCGGGATATTTTTTTGCGGGAATTGATTTCCAACAGCGCCGATGCGATCGCCAAGTTGCGGATGGTGGCCCTGAGCGGGGGAAGCACCATCGCTGTCCCCGAACCCAGAATTGAGGTCACGGTTGACAAAGAGAAAAAGACCATTGCGGTCGCCGATAACGGCATTGGCATGACCGCCGATGAGGTCAAAAAATACATCAACCAAGTGGCGTTTTCGAGTGCTGAAGAGTTTATCCAGAAGTACGCCAAGGGCAACGAGCAGCTCATTGGCCATTTTGGTTTGGGGTTTTACTCGGCGTTTATGGTGGCCGAGCGGGTGGAAATCGTGACCAAGTCCTATCAGGACAGTCCGGCGGTGCAGTGGTCGTGTGCTGGCACCACCGAGTTTACCCTCAGCGATGGCGAGCGATCGGAAGTGGGCACCATGGTGACCCTCTACCTCCAAGAAGATGCCGAAGAGTTTTTGGACATTCTGGAGGCCCGCCGCATCATCCGCAATTACTGCGATTTTCTGGCGGTGCCGATCGCGCTCAACGGTGAAGTCACCAACAAGCAAGATGCCCTCTGGGAAAAGTCGCCCAGCACCCTCAGCCGCGAAGATTACCTGGAATTTTACCGCTACCTCTATCCCTTCCAAGAAGATCCGCTGTTCTGGATTCACCTCAACACCGATTATCCGTTTGTGGTGAAGGGCATTTTGTATTTTCCCAAAGTCAAAATGGACTGGGACCCCAACAAAACCCAGGTCAAATTGTTCTGCAACCGGGTGTTTGTCAGCGACAACTGCAAAGAGGTGAACCCAGAGTTTCTATTGCGGTTGCGAGGCATTATCGACAGCCCCGATATTCCCCTGAACGTGTCCCGCAGCTTTTTACAGGGCGATCGCCGGGTGCGCAAAATCCAGGAATACATCAGCAAGAAGGTGGGGGATCACCTCAGCAAAATGTTTGAGGACGATCGCCCGGCCTACCTCAAAGCCTGGAAGGACATCGAGCCCTTTGTGAAGTTTGGGGTGATGACCGATGAGAAGTTCAAGGAGCGGGTGAAGGATGTGTTGGTGTTTGGCACCACCCATACCGGCGATGCCGACTTCAGCGGTGAGTTTGGGCACTACACCACGGTGCCGGCTTACCTGGAACGGAACCGCGAAAAACATCCCGACAAGGTGTATTTCACTTCCGATGCGGTGGCGCAGGCGACGCACTTGGATTTGTATCGGGCACGGGGTCTGGAAGTGTTGACGTTGGATGCTCCCATCGACGGCTATTTGCGCACGGCGGTGTTGGAAGCGGAGCACAAAGAGGTGAAATTTTTGCGGGTGGATGCCGAAGAGGTGGCCACCCTCGGGGAAGAGAAAAAGGGAGAAATTGTCGATCCCACCACCAATCAAACCCGGGGCGATCGCCTGCAGGGCTTGTTCCAAGAAGCCCTCAACGACAGCCGCATCAAAATCCGTCTGGAGCGTTTACCGGTGGAAGACAGCGGCTCACCGCCGGCTTTTATTCTGTTGGATGAGACCACCCGGCGGCTGCAGGAGATGCAATCCCTGATGCCCGATCGCCCATCCACCCTCCCCGAAAACAAAATCCTGATGGTGAACGAGGATCACCCCCTGGTGCAAAATCTGGCGGAACTCGAGCGGGGGCTGATTGTCGGCAGCGGCAGCGACCAGCGGGAAACGGCTTTGCTGTTGTGTCAGCACATCTTTGATTTGGCCTTGTTGGCACAAAAGGCTTTGGATGTGAACCAGACCAAAGCCTTTTTAACCCGTTCCAGCCAACTCTTGGCGCGGTTGACCAACCGATGAGCGGGTTTTGGTGGCAGCAGGCGGTGACCCTGCGGGGCTCGGTGGTGGCCGAAACCTTGCCCAAGGCCCTGTGGTTTGGGCTGTGGGGCGGGGCGATCGCCTTTTTGTACCGGCAGGGGTTTACGCAGGTGAGTTTGCCCTTGCTCAGCACATTGATTCCCAATTTGGTGTTGGGGTTGTTGCTGGTGTTTCGCACCAACACAGCCTACGAGCGTTATTGGGACGGGCGCAAGGCGTGGGGCGTCATCGTCAGCGCCGCCCGCAACCTGGGGCGCACCGTGGCGATCGGGGTGGAGGCGACCGAATCGGCGGCCCAAGCCGCCCAAACCAAGGCTTTGTATCTGCTGGCGGCTTTTGCTTTGACCACCAAAAATTACCTGCGGGGAGAACCGGCTACCGCCGGCGTGCCGCCGCAGTTCTTGGCGGAGGAGTCCTTGGTACCCGTCGCTCGCCCGCCCCTGTACTTGGCCAACCGTCTCGCAGCTTACCTGCAAAGCCAATACCGGGCGGGTTGCCTGAACGAAGCGCAACTGGCCACGGCCCAAACCACCGTGGACGCGCTGGTGGAGAGTTTCACCGCTTGCGAGCGCATCCAACGCACACCTTTGCCTTTGGCCTACTCTATTCACCTTAAGCAACTCCTGTTGCTCTATAGCCTGTCCCTGCCGTTTCAGGTGGTCGAGACCTTCCTCTGGCTGACACCCGTCATGGTGGCAGTGATTAGCTTCACGATTTTGGGAGTGGAAGAAATCGGTTTGCAGATCGAAGACCCCTTTGGTCGAGACGCCAACGATTTGCCTTTGGACAACCTCTGTGCCATGTTGGTCGGTGAAATCGAAGCCCTGGCCCGTGAACTTCCCATCCTTTGATCTATCCGTGAGTTTGGCGCGGTGGTGGCGACAGGCTTTTTCCTTGCGGGGGTCGGTGGTGCCAGACACCTTACCCCGCTCCCTGGTTTGCGGGCTGTTTGGGGTCGTGGTCACCGTCTTTTATGAACAGGGGTATACCCAACTGCACTTGCCTTTTTTGGGGAGCATCATTCCCAACTTGGTCTTGGGTTTGTTGCTGGTGTTTCGCACCAATACCGCCTACGATCGCTATTGGGAAGGGCGCAAAGCCTGGGGTAGCATCATCAACGCAGTGCGCAACCTGGCCCGCCACATCTGGGTTGCGGTTTACGAACGGGAAGAAGGCGATCGCCCCAAAAAGAAACAAGCCTTGCGGTGGCTGGTAGTCTTTGCCCGGGCCACCAAACAGTACCTACGGCAGGAACCCTTGGACGAAGATTTGGTTGGCCTGACGACCGCCGCCCAACACCAGCAATTGCAGCGGGTGAATCATCCGGCGTTGGAAGTCGCCTTTTGGCTAGGGGACTATCTGCAACACCAATACGAGCGAGAATGCCTCAACATTTACCAACTCAATACCGCCCAAACCCTGCTCAATCAACTGGTCGATAGCTTGGGGATTTGCGAGCGGATCAAACGCACACCAATCCCCTTGGCCTACGCCATTCATCTCAAACAATTGTTGGTGATGTATTGTTTTTCGCTGCCGTTTCAGACTGTCGAAGCCCTGCATTGGGCCACGGGGCCTGTTACCGCCCTGGTTGGGTTTACGTTGTTGGGGGTGGAAGAAATTGCCCTGCAGATCGAAGACCCTTTTGGGCGCGATCCCAACGATTTGCCCCTAGATGCCATTTGCCAAGTGATGCTGCGCAACATTGAAGATCTGATGGCTTTGCCGCCCCCCAAAAACTAGGCTAGCCCCCGAATCGCCACCACAATGGCCGGCAGACAGTCCAACAACCCGTGGTCACTGTCCGGACAATGCAAGACCGTTTGCGCTCGCCACCGGGCAAAATCGGCGCTGACGGCGACCGGAATCACCTCATCCCGCCGCCCGTGAAAGATCACCATCGGGAGCGATCGGGTCAGCGTGTAGGGATCGTGCGTGCAGGCATCCTCCCAAAAGCTCCAGGCCAAGGGCAGCGATCGCCCGGCCCCGTGATGAAAAAACTCCCATTCCCCCCGTTCCCGCCACTGGCGAAAGGCTTCCTCCCCCAACAATCCAGGCAGCCGTTGGGCAAAATCCAAAGCCGGCGCCAGCAGGACCAAACGCTGTACCGCAGGGAGGCGAGCCGCCAACAAGACCGCCACCAGCCCCCCCAAACTGGAACCAATCAGCGTTGCCGGTTCTTCCCCTAACGTCTCCGTCAACCAGGTTAACTGCCGGGAGAGGGTCGCCGTCCGAAAATCCCCCAAATTCAAATCGGGAATTTCCAAAGCGATCGCGGGAGCCAAGGACTGACGCAGGGCTTGCGCCTTCCGGGAAGCCGGCGACGACGCAAACCCATGCAAATAGAGCCAGCGCATGGTTTAAGAACGATTGGGCAAAGATGGGGCCAACCGAGCATATTGGGGCGCATCGGCGATCGCCAAAGCCGGCAACTTATCCCGCAACGGCGACACCAAGCGACCGATGGAAGCATCGTAGGTTTGGGTCACCAGTTTGGGATACAAACCAATGCCAATGATGGGCACCAACAGACAGGCAACGATGAACACCTCCCGTGGTTCCGCATCCACCAACTCTTCGTGGGCCACCAAAGCCTGGTTTTCCGAACCAAAGAAAATTTCCCGCAACATCGACAGCAGATAGATCGGCGTGAGAATTACCCCCACCGCCATCAACAATACCGCCACAATCTTGAAGGGCGTGGTGTAGGCATCGCTGGTAGCAAAACCCACAAACACCATCAATTCCGCCACAAACCCGCTCATCCCCGGCAACGCCAACGAAGCCAAAGAACAGGTGGTAAACATGGCAAAAATGCGGCGCATCTTTTGGCCGACGCCCCCCATCTCATCCAAAATCAGGGTGTGGGTGCGATCGTAGGTGGCCCCCACCAAGAAAAAGAGGCTAGCCCCAATCAAGCCATGGGAGATCATTTGCAGCATGGCACCGCTGGTGCCCAACTGCGTAAACGAGGCCATGCCAATCAAGACAAATCCCATGTGGGAAATCGAAGAATAGGCGATTTTGCGTTTGAGGTTCCGTTGGGCAAACGAAGTCAAAGCGGCATAAATAATGTTGACAATGCCCAATACCACCAACACCGGCCCGAAAAACACGTGGGCTTCCGGCAACATCCCGGCATTGAACCGCAGCAGGGCGTAGCCCCCCATCTTCAACAAAATGCCCGCCAGCAACATGTGTACCGGGGCCGTCGCTTCGCCGTGGGCATCGGGCAACCAGGTGTGCAGCGGGAAAATGGGCAACTTCACGCCGTAGGCAATCAAGAAGCCACCGTAGGCCAACAGCTGAAACGTCAGGGGATAACTTTTGGCCGCCAATGCGGTCATATCAAAGGTAGTCGTGTCACCGTAAAACGCCATGGCCAGCCCTGCCACCAGAATAAAGAGGGAGCCGCCGGCGGTGTAGAGAATAAACTTGGTGGCGGCGTACTGACGTTTTTTGCCCCCCCAAATCGAGAGCAGCAAATACACGGGAATGAGCTCCAGTTCCCACATCAAAAAGAACAAGAGCATGTCCTGCACCGCAAACACCCCGATCTGACCGCCGTACATGGCCAACATCAGGAAGTAAAAGAGGCGAGGCTTGAGGGACACCGGCCACGAAGCCAAAATCGCCAAGGTGGTGATAAACCCCGTCAGCAAAATCAGGGGCATGGAAATCCCGTCGGCCGCCACCGACCAGTTCAAGCCCAGTTGCGGAATCCAGTTGTATCGCTCCTGCAATTGGAGACCCCCTTGGTTCGGGTCGTACCCGCTGACATAGGCCCAGACCAATACGATGAAATCGATCAGACCCACCACCAGGGCATACCACCGGATGGTTTTGCCATCTCCCTTGTCGGGCACAAAGGGAATCAAAAACGACATTCCCACCGGAAACAAGATGGAAAATGTCAGCCAAGGAAACGAGGCAAGTTCAGGCATAATCGGCGTCGGCAACGTCCGTCCGTCATTATGAACTACTGGGGGCGATCGCTCCGGTTCTGTTAAGGGTTCCTTAACGTCCTGCCTCTACACCAAACACTTCGGCAAACACTTTTTGCACCTTGTACCCCGCGTCGATCGATTCGAGGGGGTCTTTCCGCAGCCGATGCCGCAAACACAACGGAGCGATCCGCGCCACATCGTTGACTTCCACTTCGGTACGCCCTTCCAAAGCCGCGATCGCCTTGGCGGCCCGATTGGTGACAATGTCGCCGCGCAAACCATCAATGTCCAATTGGGAACACATCTGGGAAATCTGCAACCGCAACTCGTCGGGAATGACTACCGACTTGAGGCGATCGCGAGCCCCCACCAACTGCGATCGCAGCTCGGTTTGGGGGGTCTGACAGTCTTGCAAAAAAGTTTGGGGGTGGGCATCAAACCGGGAACGCTCTTCCACAATTTTGACCCGCAGGGCCGGCTCCTTCACGGTGCGAATCTCAGCGAACATGCCAAACCGATCCAGCAATTGGGGGCGCAACTCCCCCTCTTCGGGGTTGCCCGAACCCACCAACACAAACCGGGCCGGGTGCCGCACCGAAATCCCCTCCCGTTCGACCGTGTTCCAGCCCGAAGCGGCCGAATCCAACAACACATCCACCAGGTGATCGTCCAGCAAATTCACCTCGTCGATGTAGAGGATGCCCCGATTGGCTTTCGCCAGCAATCCCGGCTCAAAGGCTTTCACCCCATCCGCCAAAGCCTTTTCGATGTCGATGGTGCCGCAGACCCGGTCTTCGGTGGCCCCCAACGGCAAGTCAATCATCATCACGCTTTGTTCCGCGATGGCCAGGGGTTCCCCCGCCGCCACCTTTTGGCGCACTTCTTCGCTTTGCAGTTCTGGATCGTAGGGGTCGCTGTTGAAAGGGTCGCCCGCCACCACCGGAATCGCCGGCAACAGATCCGCCAGGGCCCGCACCGTTGTCGATTTGCCCGTACCCCGATCGCCCATCACCAGTACCCCACCGATTTTGGGATCGATTACGTTTAGCAACAGAGCCAATTTCATCTCTTCTTGGCCCACAATCGCCGTAAACGGAAACACCGGACGACGGGGAGAAACAGCAACCGCAGCAGTCAAGGGAAGTTCATTGGGCAACGACGTCTTTTACTGTACGCGATTTTTCGGTTCGGTGGGGCTAGAAAATGGGCAGCACCACATGGAAACAACTGCCCTGCTTGCCCGCACTGTCTACCCAAATCCGGCCGTAGTGGGCCCGCACCAGACGTTGGCAGGTGGCCAGACCAATGCCGTAGCCGACCGAGTCTTCCGGTTGCAGCCGGTAGCTGTGTTCAAAGATGCGCTCCCGGAGGTCGGCGGGAATGCCAGGGCCGGTATCGGTAACGGTGACATCTACCTTGTGCATAGTGCGGTGGAGGACGCGCAGGGCAATGTGCCCCCCCACCGGAGTGTATTTGCTGGCGTTGTCCAAAAGATTGCTGAAGACCAGTCGCAACTGTTCCGGATCGCCAAAAATGGTAGGCAAGTCGGGGGGAATATCGCTGGTTAAAACCTGTTTTTTGGCGGCGATCGCCGCTTGCAGCGACAAGTCCGCCAAGGCTTCGCGGCACAGTTTTCCCAAATCTACCCGCACCAACTGGGGCATCCGATCGGGCGCACCGGCTTCCAACATATCGGTGATTAAACTGTCGAGCAGCTTGACTTGCTGCCGGGCGTGGCGGAGCAGTTCTTGCCCTTTTTCAGGTACTAGGCGATCGCCGCTGACTTCGAGGGTTTCGACCGCCAGCGAGACAGCGGCCAAGGGGTTGCGCAGGTCATGGGCGACAATAGCCAACATCCGTTCTTGGAACAGCAGCCGCTCGGTGAGTTTGGCGTTTTCCTGCTTGAGGCGAAACACTTCATCGGCGATTTGCAGTTGGGCTTCGGTGGTGGGGAGCGGGCCCGCGATCGGGTCAGCCCCATGCGCCAGCCGTTTCCAGGTTGACCAGGCGTTGCGCAACTCCGCCAGCAGGTTTTTGCCCGCGATGAGGTGGCGGGTCCCCCCGGCAATGTGCACCAGGGTGGGGGTCAACATCACCCGAAAGTGTTCCGCCAGTTGGGGTTGCTCCCCTACCCGCACCACCCGCAGGGTGCTGGGGTGTTCGGTATCGGCGGCCAAAAACGCCTGCACGGCTTGTACCAATTCCCAGGCACTGGGGCGATCGTCAATGAACAGCACCAGTTGCATTTTGGGTATCGGCTCAGGGCGTTCGGTCATGGGGGGGATGGGGCCACTGCGGTCATTTTAAGGTAAATTTAACAAGCATTTCGCGGAGAAACGGGGTGTCGCTACCCGAACAGCGTTGGCAGATCGCGTCGGCCGGCGGCGATGCGTTGGCGACGGCTTTGGGCATTTCTCCTTTTTTGGCTCGGATTCTGTGGGGTCGGGGGTGGCAGACTGTGGCCGTGGCGCGGGCTTTCTTGACCGGCGAAGAGGTGTTGCCCGATCCCCACACGGTGTTTCCGGATTTGAGCCGGAGTGTGGCCCGGCTGACGGCGGCCATCGCCCAACAAGAGGCGATCGCCATTTGTGGGGATTACGATGCCGACGGCATGACCAGCACGGCGTTGTTGTTGCGGACGTTGCGGGCGGTGGGGGGCCACGCCGACTACGAAATTCCCAGTCGGGCCCGCGAAGGGTACGGCATCAACGAACGCATGGTGCGATCGCTTCAGGAGCGGGGGGTTTCGTTGATTTTGACGGTGGACAACGGCATCGCGGCCCACAGTCCCCTGGCTTTGGCGCGCCAACTGGGGGTGGATGTGATTGTGACCGATCACCACGACCTGCCCCCGGAGTTGCCGCCGGCCCTGGCGATCCTCAACCCGAAAATGCTGCCCCCGGATTCCCCCTACGCCACGATCGCAGGGGTGGGAGTGGCCTACCTGTTGGGGCGGGCCCTGGCGGCCCGCTGCGGCCAACTGAGCACCCTAGAGCCGATGTTGTTGGAATTGTTGGCCCTGGGCACGATTGCCGATTTGGCCGCGTTGGTGGGGGTCAACCGTCACCTCACCCGACAGGGATTGCAGCGGTTGGGTCGTTCCTGCCTGCCCGGAGTCCGTGCCCTGCAACAGGTGGCCGGTCTGGCCGATCTGCGGCAAGACCTCAAGCCCGATGCGGTGGGGTTTGCCCTGGGCCCCCGCATCAACGCCGTTGGCCGCATCGGCGACCCGACGATCGCCATCGAGTTGCTGACCACCGACGACGAAGGCATCGCCCTCGAACGGGCTATGCAATGCGAACAAATCAACCAAAAACGCCAACAGCTCTGCCAAGAAATTGAAGCCCAGGCCATCGCCCAGGTGGAAACGGCCCTGACCACGGGCGAAATCGATCTCCAACGCGATCGGGTGCTGGTGTTGATGCAGCCAAACTGGCATCAGGGAGTCATTGGCATCGTCGCTTCCCGGCTAGTCGAGCGGTATGGTGCCCCGGTATTTTTGGCCACGGCGGCGGCCGACGACCAGTTGCGGGGCTCAGCCCGGGGCATTCCCGAATTTCATGTGTTTGCGGCCCTGGAAAGTGCCAAGTCCCTGCTGTTGCACCACGGGGGGCACCCGGCGGCCGGCGGTTTTTCTTTGCAGGCCGAGCACTGGCCCGCATTTCAGGAGGCGTTGCAACGCTTTGCCCAAACCCACCTGCAACCGGCGTGGATTCGGCCCCGGGTGGAAGTCGATGCTTTGGTGGACATCCGCGATCTCTCTTTGGCGTTGTGGGCCGATATGGAAAAGCTGCAACCCTGCGGTATGGGCAACCGCGCCCCCGTTTTGGCCAGCACCCATGTTCGTGTGGTGGCCCAAAAAGCCTTTGGCAAAAACCAAGAACACCTACGGTTGACGTTGGCCCGCGGCGCCAAAACCATCACGGCCCTGGCGTGGCGGGGAGCCGAGGCCCTGCCGTTGCCCCCGGTGGTGGATATGGCCTACACCCTGAACCGCAAGCTCGAACAAGGGGAATCCTACCTGGAATTGGAGGTCAAGGGGTTGCGACGACCCTGCCCCCCCCCGATCTACCAACCCC
>DMPD01000075.1:0-491 GCA_003456125.1 Cyanobacteria bacterium UBA8156
CGGGGGTGCGGGCCCACATTCAACACCTGAAGGCCTATGCCACGACGGCCCCGTTGGTACAACCCTTGGTCAATCCCCGCTTTCAATTTGTGAGTCGGGGGGTAGCCCCATTGGTGGGTCAGTTGGCGGGGCGGTGGGCGGTCGATCCCCTCTACGGGGATAAAATTTTGGCCTTGGTGCGCCGTCTGTACGAGTCGGCGGGGTTGTTTTAGGCGTGCACCACCACGCGGGAACCATCGGCGGTTTTGCTGACTTCCAGCACCGTGGGAAAGGTATCCCGGAGCCGGGGCAAGTGGGTCACCACCAAGATGCAGGCAAATTCCTCGGCGATCGCATTGAGCGCGGCCACCAAGCGATCGCACCCTTCGGCATCCTGACTGCCAAACCCTTCGTCCACAATCAGGGTCTGCAATTGGCCGCCTTTGCGTTGGGCCAGGAGCCGGGCCAGGGCCAAGCGCACGGCAAAATTGATCCGAAAGGCTTCCCCGCCG
>DMPD01000075.1:835-2708 GCA_003456125.1 Cyanobacteria bacterium UBA8156
TAGGTTTCGTAGGGGCGGGTGCCCCGTTCGTCGGCGATTTCGATGTCGAGGGTGTCTTCCCGTTTGCCCTTTTGGGTCACAAACCGCAGGTGCAACCGGCGATCGCTCAGTTGCCCCAACAACCGGTTGGCTTCGATTTCCAATTGGGGCAGGACGGTTTCCACTGCGAGGGCCTGCACCCCGTTTTTGCCAAAGGCCCGATCGAGTTCCCGATGCAAAAACTCCTGGTGTTTGGCCTGTTGTAGGGCTTGGGTCACTTCCTGCTGCTGGTGCTGGAGTTGGGTCAATTGCTGTTCCGCTTGCCGCAGTTGACCCAACCGGGCCAGGCAGCGATCCAGTTGGTGCCGCCGCTCCATTTGCTGGGCTTCGAGGTGGGCCCGCTCGGGGGCGGGGTCGGGAAATTGGGCGAGGGCCGCGGCTTGCTGCTGTCCTTCCTGCTCGGCTTGTTGTATTTGGTGCTGCAGGGTTTGGACTTGCGTTTGCAGTTGCTGGCTTTGCTGTTGCAGGGTGGGGTACTGCCGCTCGGCGATCGCCAGGTTTTGTGCCGCCAGCAGGGGCGACGAATCGGCACAGGCAGCCCGCAGTTGGGCATGGGCTTCGGGATCGTAGGCGATTTGGGCCAGGGCAGCTTCGCAGGTGGCCAGGGCGGCCGCGGCTTGGGGATTGTGCTTTTGCGCGTGGAGCGCTGCGGCTTGGGCTTGTTTTTGGGCCAGTTGTTCTTCGAGTTTGGTGGTTTGGCGGTGGGCTTTTTCCAATTCGGCGAGGCGGCCGTCCACCCAACGATAGCGATCGACTTCGCTCCGCAAGAGGGCATGGGTGCGTTCGTCGTAGTCCAGGGCGGCCAAGGCGGCGCCCAATTCCCCCATCTCCCGATCGCGTTCTTGCAGCCGTTGGGCCAACTCGGCGGCGAGGGCGGCGATTTCCTGGGCCCGGGCCTGCTGCTGTTGGTGAGCGGCTTGGTATTGCCCCCGGCGCTCTAGGTACACCGGTAACTTCTTCAACTCCTCTTCCAAGCGCCGGTATTCTTGGCGGAGGATGTCCTGCTCGCAGGCGGTGACCTGTCGCTGTTGTTCCAGCAGCCACCGTTCCGATTGGCTCTCCCGGATTTGGGCTTGGTGTTTGCGGTGGACGGCTTCCCAACTGGCCTGGCTGAGGGGGCGATCGCACAGGGGGCAGGGGGGATACTCTTCGCCCGTTTGGGTGATTTCCTGCTGCAACCGTTCCAGATCGCTTTGCAGGCGGGCCAACCGCTGTACCGATTCCTCTTGACGGGTGGCCAAGGTCTGGGCAAAATCCCGCCGCTCCATGCCTTTTTCCAAAACGCGATCGCGGTAGACCTGCAATTTTTGCAACCGTTCGATTTCGGCATCCAGGTTTTCGGCGGGGACGGCTTCCGAATACCGCTGGCGCTCTTCGAGGCGGGTGCGCAACCGGGCTTCTTCGGTGTCCCAATACCGTTGCCGCTGCTGGCGATACCGTTCTTGGGGCTGCCATTGGCTACAGCGGCGATCGTATTCCTGTAGTTCGGCTCGCGCCCGTTGGGCCCGCTCCCCCGCCGCTTTGATTTCGGCGCTTTTTTGCAACAACCCGTTGAGTTCTTCCCGCTGTCGTTGCAGGGCTTCCTGTTCGGCGGCGATCGCCCTCAAGGCCAACAACACTTCGTTTTGGCGGGTTTGTTCCTGTTGCTGCAACGTCCGGTAGCGTTCCTGCCATTGCCGGTGTTGAGCTTCCTGCTGCTGATACTGCCGCTCGGCGGCTTGCTGGGCACGATGGCGATCGGCGGCAGCCCGAATGGCACCGGCGCGGGTCAAAATTTCCGCCCATTCCCCCATCTGGGTCGCCAACTGCTCCTGTTGTTGCGCGGTCTGTTGGA
>DMPD01000076.1 GCA_003456125.1 Cyanobacteria bacterium UBA8156
ATGGTTTGTTGGGGCTCAAGGGGGCGGGCAAAACCACCATGCTGGAAATTGTGGCGGGGTTAGTGTCTCCGGATCGCGGTCGGGTGCATTTGGACGGCCAACCGATGTCGGCGATCGCCAAAACCCAAATCGGGGTCGCGCCGCAGAAAAATTTGCTGTATGGGAGCCTCACTTGCCAAGAGAACCTGGAATTTTTTGGCGCGCTGTACGGCCTATCGAGGGCCAAACTGCGGCGACAGGTGGCCTTTTGCCTAGAGGCGGTGAACCTCGTGCACTGTGCGCAGCAACCGGTAGAGTCTTTGAGCGGGGGCACCATCCGGCGGGTGAACATTGCGGCGGCCTTGGTGCACGGGCCCAAGTTGGTGATTTTGGACGAGCCTACCACCGGCATTGATATTGAAACCCAGCAGGAAATTTGGCAGGCGCTGCGGCGACTGCGGGATTGCGGCCTCACCATTTTGCTGACTACCCATTTCCTGACGGAGGCGGAGCAATTGTGTGGGCGCTTGGGAATTTTGAAGGGGGGGAAATTGCTGGCGGAGGGCACCTTGGCGGAGTTGCAACGCCGTATCCCAGCGGCCCGGATTTTGACCTTGGCAACCACCGAGACCCCACGGGCGATCGCCCGCTGCCAAGAATTGGGATTGACCTGGCGGGAACGGGGAGACACCTTCGATGTGTGGTTGCCGGAGCCGCAAACCCTCAATGCCGCCCTCGCGCCGTTTGCCGATTTGGCGGTGGATGGGGCCACCCTGCATCCGGTCACCCTGGATCGGATTTACCTGGAGATTACACGGGAACCCTAGCGCCAGAAAAACGTAATCAACACGTAGCGATGACCTTGACGCACCGGCGTTACCTCGTGGAGGTGGGAACTGGAAAATACCAGGGCTTCGCCCGCGGCGGGCCGGTAAAGCGTGGGGCTGTATTCGGGAAAACGGAGCCCGCCTCCCTCATACTCCGATGGATCGTTGAGGTTGAGGGTCAAGGCAAAACAACGACGGGCGGTTTCCCGGGTATTGTTGTCGCGGTGGGGGGCAAAAAAGCCCTGGTTTTCGCCATCGTAACGGGCGACTTTAAGGGGTTCCAAACCGGCAGCCTCAAAGTGAAAGGCTTTTTTCAGCTCTGGACGCAACCGTTGGGTGAGGTAGCCCAGGGTTGCGGTGGCCAAGGCCGGCTGCTCCGCCAGCAACCAATCCACCCGCCGTTTGTAGTGGCTTTCTTCCACCAACTGTCGCTGTCCCGCCACCACCCGCACCGTGCCCGAAGCAAAGGTACGGCCCTGTTGGTGGGATGCAATCAGGCGATCGCACAGTTCTCGGGGCAGCACGCGGGGCACCAGCAACACCGGGGCCCCCACCGCCGTGGGCACCGCGGCGGCCAAGAGCGCCGGCACCGACTCCCAATCCGGGTCGATCGCCACCACGTGCAGGTTGGCATCCAAGACCAAAACCCGATGGGGTTGGGACTCGGCCAACAGACCTACCACCGTGCCATCGTCCGACCACACCGGCACTCCCCACTCTGCCTGCCACCGCCGACAGGTTTCCACCGGGGCGATCGCCACCACCAAAACGATACCCAGGTGGGGAGGCAAGGCCGTGAACCGGGGTGCTACATCCAGCGGGTTGGTGGCCGCCACCAGCAAGCACGGTCGCCCCTTGGGAAATTCGTAAAACGCCTGCGGTTGGCCCAAACCGTCCCGGCGGACAAAATCGGGGGCCCGATCGCCCGGTTGCCACGTCATGGGTTGCCTCGCTCCAAACCGGCTTCCACTTCGGTCACCTCGGGGGGCGGATCGCGCCAATTGAAATCGCTGAGGCGGATCAGAATTTCGCCAATTTCCCGTTGGGGACTGTATCGAAGGGCTAGGGCATAGGTACGCCGTTGGTACTCCACCGTGTAGGTCGCATCGATGATCCGACCCGCCGTTAGGCTCCACCGCTGCTCCCAGCCAATCCGTACCGGCCCAAACACCTGTTGCACAATGCCGGCGCTGAGCACTTCCCGATCCACAATCCGATCGAACAAAAACGGCGATCGCCCCCCCACCAAACCCTGGCTATAACTGAAATTGAGGCGGGTATAGTCCAAAAACGGCCGCGAGAAATTTCCCAATTCCGCCGCCAGGCCCACCGTCCCCGTCAGGCTGCTTTGATTGTCGCCGTTGCTGTAGGCCGCCACCGCCCCCGTCACCCGCCAAAATGCATCCAAGCTGGGGACTAGGGGTTGGGGGGTATACCGCAAACCGCCGTCGGGGGTAGCCGGCAACGGTTCCCCCCGCCACAACGAAACCCGTCGATCCACCGTCACCGCCGTTTGCACCCGCGCCAGACTGCCCACCGTAATCCGACCGGTGCCGTCTTGCTCGGCTGTGAGGTATTGACCGCCGGCCTGATAACGCCAATTGAGACCGGTATCCCCCAGGGGCCGCACCGGCGAAAACACCGTGAACCCCACCGCCCCCCGCACATCCTGAAATCCCAAAGACCCGTTGAACAGGCGATCGCGGTAGGCCAATTGGGTCTCCAGGGTATGATCGCCCAAAATCGGACGGCGATAGGTGGCATTGATCCGCAGTTGATTTTCCAGATCGCCAAAATCCAAGCTGGGGATGCTGGCCCGGGCCACCACCTCTTCCTGTTGCCCCAGCCGCGCCTCCAGCCGGGCCACCACCCCCACCAAATTGGCATCCAGCAAATTCCCCCGGTTTAATCCCCGCTGCACGAACAACTGGGGCGAAATTTGCAAATTCAGATTGTCCTGCCGCAAAATATCAAAATTCTGTTGATAGAAAAAGCCCCCCCGCTCTTGGCGATCGAACCCCAACCGAATCGGAAAATCGTTGCGGAAGCGATCGAGCGTAAGACCGGCGATCGGCAAGGGCAAAGAAACCACGCGATCGAACACCAACCGTGGAGATTCCGCCTCCAAGCGATCTTGGGTGGGTGAAATCGGTACCAACCGGGCGATGGGGGCAGTGATTTCAAATTCGGGGGGCGCAAACGGATCGGTGGTGAGCCGCAGATCGCGGGCTTCCCAGCGCTCGTTGTTGAGGATCAGTTCCCGGGCCGTAAACCCCAGCCGCCGGAGGCCTCCCCCCTCTTCGCTGCCGTCACCTCCCAACGACAACACCACCGATCCCGGCGGCAAACGCTGGGCCGTGGAGCGATCGAGGGTACCCAAATTCACAAACCCCCGGGCGCTTTCCAATTTGCCTTGCCGGGTACCGTAGTTGTAAGTGAGGCGGGTGCCCTGCAACTGCTGATCCCCCCGCACAAACACGATGTTGCCGGTGGCTACCACCTCCCGGTCGTTCAGACGGGCTTCCAGGCGATCGGCTCTTAACTCAGAATTGTCAAACCGGGCGATCGCCCCCCCCTCCGCCACAAAAGCATTGCGGTTGAGATCGTATTGTTGGCGATCGGCCTGCACCGTTAAGGGCCGACCCTTGGGGACCACCGGCAGGGGATCGGTGGGTTTGGCGGGGGGCCGGTTGTCCGGCTTGAAGGGGCCCGCCTGCGCCAACGCCCGCATCAAATCCGTCAATCCTTGCTGGGCTGCCCCCGACCACGGCACCACGGGGGCAGCCAACGTCAATTCCGGTGTCGGTACGGGCGACACCGGAGGAGGAGGCAACAAAGGAGGCAAACTGGGCACCACGGCACCAACCGACGCTACCAAAATATAACGCTTTGTTAGACCGACGACCCCTGTCGCAAAATTTTCCATCCCCAGGGGGCCAACAACAGGCGATCGCCTCGCCAAACCTCACCGGTTAAGCCATCCCGCCATTGGCCACCCGGCGGCGCTACCGCCGCTCCCCCGTCGTGAAAGTTGCCCGCCAACCACAACCCGCCCGCATCCACCGTCAACCATTTTTCGCTTTCCGAAAACCGCACCGTCGGCCGCTGCCCCGTCAGATCGGGCAACACTTCTCGCCGCAGGCTTAGCAACTTTTTGTAAAAATCTAGCAAATCTTGATGGTCGGGCTGTTGCCGCAACTCCCAGTTGAGTTGACTGCACTGGAAGGTCTCGATGCTCTGGGGATCGGGCACTTCCCCGGTGCTGTGGAATGCGGCAAATTCCCGCTTGCGTCCTTCGCGCACCCCCTCAATCAAGCCGGGATCGCCGTGGCTGGTGAAATACAGAAAGGGAGCCGTTTCCCCGTACTCTTCCCCCATAAACAACAACGGCAGTCCTGGGGTCAAGAGGGTAAACACGGCGGCCAATTGCTGCGCCGCCCCCCCCACCAAATGACCGAGGCGATCGCCCAGCATGCGGTTGCCCACCTGATCGTGGTTTTGGCTGGCAATGACGAATTGCACGGGGGGCAAATCCCCTGCCCAGTTGCCGTGAAACCGTTGGCGATGGGGGGCATACCGCCAATCGTAGACAAAGCCGGCCTCGATCGCCTTGGCCAAATCCGCCACCCGCCCAAAATCGGCATAATAGCCCTGGCGTTCGCCGGTGAGCAGGGCGTGCAAACCGTGGTGAAAATCGTCGCTCCACTGGGCGTGCAGTTGGTAGCCCCCCTGGCTCCAGGGCCGCAGCAACCGGGAATCGTTGAGGTCGCTTTCGGCAATCAGATAGTGGGGCTTGCCCACGGTCTCGCTGAACACCGCGACTTGTTCGGCCAATTCTTGCAACAAATGCTTGCCGCCAAAATCGTAGATGGCGTGCACCGCATCCAGCCGCAACCCGTCCAGGTGAAACTCCCGTAGCCAAAACAGCGCATTTTCCAACACGTAGGCCCGTACTCCGTCGCTGTGGGGGCCGTCGTAATTCAGGGCGTTGCCCCAGGGCGTGCGGTAGCGATCCGTAAAGTAGTTCCCCAGCCCCCATAAATAATTCCCCTCTGGCCCCAGGTGGTTGTACACCACGTCCAGCACCACCGCCAACCCGACCCGGTGACAGGCATCCACAAACTGTTGCAGCGCCTGGGCCCCCCCATAGGAATCCTGCACGGCAAAGGGATACACCCCGTCATACCCCCAATTGCGATCGCCCGGGAACTGGGCCACGGGCATCAACGCCACCGCCGTAATGCCCAACGCCACCAAATCCCCCAACCGTTCCTGGGCCGCCGCCAGGGTGCCCGCCGGCGTAAAGGTGCCCACATGCACCTCGTAGAACACGTACTCCGCCAGCGATCGGTTGCGCCAAGCCTGGTCTTGCCACGGAAAAGCCAAATCCACCACCGCCGAAGCTCCGTGGGGCCCCTCCGGCTGCCCAAACGAGGCGGGATCGGGAATTTCCAGCCGGCGATCGCCCCAATCCACCGCCAACCGGTACCGGGTGCCCGGCCCCGCTGCCGGGATATCCACCTGCCAATAGCCCCCCCCCACCGCCGCCATCGCCACCCGCCGCTCCGGCAACACCACCGCCACC
>DMPD01000118.1 GCA_003456125.1 Cyanobacteria bacterium UBA8156
TTTTTATTTAAAATGACTATAAGTTTGGGAAATTTTCCCGACTCCCCTTCCAGCGCGGGAGAGGGGAGTCCAGAGAACCTCGGATTTGGCGAGGTTTAGGAAACGCCTCGCAGTTCCACATCAAAAACCAAGGTGGCGTTGGGGGGAATCACACCGCCGGCGCCCCGCGCGCCATAGCCCAATTCCGCCGGAATCACCAAAATGCGCTGCCCCCCGACCTTCATGCCAGCCACCCCTTCGTCCCAACCGGCAATCACTTGCTTCACGCCCAACGTAAACGCAAACTCACGGTTGCGATCGCGGGAACTATCAAACTTGGTACCGTTGGTGAGGGTGGTGCCGTCGTTCAACCAACCGGTGTAATGCACTTTCACCTGCTGACCTTGGGTCGGCGCTGCCCCGGTGCCCACCTTCACATCAAAGTACCGCAGTCCTGAAGGGGTGGTGGTAAACGCTTCTACAGACGGCGGGTTCGATTCCGCCGCGATCGCCGCGGGGATGGGCTGCCACGCTTGGGCCACAATCATCACCACGAGGGCAACAGCAACCACCGCCAAACTCACAAAAATGCTTTTCAAAACGTCTGCTCCCAAACCTAGCTGCGGAATCATTATGGCGTGTTTTTGCCCCCTTCCAAATAGCGAACCTCGTGGCAAATCTCACCGTTGTTGCCCAATCCCAGCCACCGATAGGCCGGGCCATGGCTGTCCACTTCTAAGGTGGAGGTGCAGGGCCGAAACTGGACACAGGTGGAGGGGGTCACGCAACAGGTCACGGTATGGGTCGGCCAAATGTGCTCGGTCTCGAAGGCTTGATGGGCGTGTCCCTGCAACACCAGGCGGGTGGCTGCCTGCCCTTGGCACACTTGCCAAAAATCCGCCGCGTTGACCAACCCCAAAACGTCCATCCAATCGGTGCCCACCGCACACGCTGGATGGTGCAAAGCCACGACCGCCCACGGCCCCTCCGCCAGCGATCGCCGCAAGAAGTCCAAGGTAGACGGGGAGAGACATCCCCCCACTTGCCCCGGCACGGTGGAATCCAACAACACCAGTTGCCAAGACCCCCAACCGGTACCCTGCAAAAATACTCCCTCCCCCCGCAAATGCTGCTCCATGGCCTCGGGACTGTCGTGGTTCCCCGGCAGGCAATAGGCCGGAATGCCGGTGGCTTGCAGTTTCGCCCGCAACCGCGCGTAGGCGATCGCCCCGCCATCTTGGGTCAAATCCCCCGTCAGCACCAGGGCATCGGGTTGGCGGGACACCACGGTGGCCAACACCCGGTCGAAGGTCTCCTCGGTGCAGACTCCCCGCAACCGCTGCGCGGGGTCGTCAAACAAATGCAAATCCGTCAGGTGCGCCAGCCAAAACATGGGGTGGAGTTGTGCGTTCCGTCTATCTTACCGCCCTCACCCTTACTGCCCTCACCCCAGTGGGCGATCGCGCCGCAGCAACCAGACCGTGGCGGCAATCACCGCCAACTGCAGTGCCAGATTGCCGATCAGCGAAACGTTGCCTTTGCCCGCCAGCAACTGGGCGCTAAACACCAGGGCCCCCAATACCCCGGAACCCCCCAACGCCACATACACAAACCGCCGCAGCGGTCGGTAGGGATGCCGCGCTTCTTCGCGCAATCGGCGATCGCGATCGCCCATCTGCCCCGACATGCCTAAAGGTCTTCCAACTCTTCTTCCGGTACCCGGCTGGGCTCTTCGGCACTCCAGGCGCTGCGGATCTCCCGCTTTTGCCCTTCGAGGTAACCACCGCGCCCCGGTTCATCGCCCAAGTCTTCCGTCCGCGGCTCCACCCGCCGACTGGGCTGCGATCGCTCCGGTGGCTCCATCCGGGCCTGACGACGGGCCGGCGGCACCCGCTCTTCCCCCCAATTGTCTTCTTCTTCCCAGGTCTCCCGTTCCGCCCGCAATTCCTCCCGCAACTCCTCTCGGCGGTGGAGGGGCCGCCCCGTCGGTGCCCCATAGCCGGGGTTATAGCTGCCGCGGCTCCCCGCCCCCAACGCATTGCCGCTGGTGTAGCTGGAAGTGGGCGGCGCGTAGTATTCGTCGTCGTAATCTTGCTCCCAGGCCGGTTTCCCCAAACCAACCCGCTCCAGTAGGCCCTTGGTCAACTGCACCAAGCGAGCTTCCATCCCCTCGGTGACGATGATCCGATCGCGCCCCACCGCCACAATCTCGTAAATGTCCATTTCGTAGGTGCTGATCAGGCTGTCGGGGATGAGGGGCGACGGCAACTGGGCCAAAATCAACGCACTGAGCTGACCCGATCGCGGCTCAAACTTGAAATCCCGTACCTTCCCCAACGGCTCGCCGGCTTCGGTAACCACCTCGCACCCCACCAAAGCCGTGTAGCGCTCCGCCGTCAAAATGTCCTCCAACAGGCGATCGCCTTCCACCAACAGGGCGTCGGGCCCCAGCAAATCCACCCGCTCCAACGGCAAGTAGAACTGATCGCCAAAACTAATGTTGCTGATGGGCAACACCCGATCCGACACCGTAAACCCCATCACACTCTTGCGATCCACGTCCAACCACAACTCCGTGACCGTCCCCAACCGTTTGCCGGAGGTCTTGTCGATGATTTGCAGGCCCAAGACGGAACCCCGCTGGCGATCGTTGTCCGATGGCATCATGGTGCAAAACGTGCGTGTAGTCCTGCTATTGTAGCGCCCGACCGGAACGGGCGGTCAGGGGGGTATACCGTACGTCGTGGCGACCGGTGTACACCTGGGTGGGACGGAACAACCGGTTATCGGAGAGTTGCTCCCGCCAATGGGCCAACCATCCGGCCGTCCGGGCGATCGCAAACACCGGCGTAAACAAATCCGTGGGAATCCCCAGTTTCCGGTAAATCAACCCCGAATAAAAGTCTACGTTCGGAAAAATCCCCTTTTCCCCCAGCCGCTCGGTGCCCTGTTCCTCCAACGCCACCGCCACATCGTAGTAGCGATCGTGCCCCAGCCGATCGAACAGTTGCTCCACCAACCGTTGCAAGACAATCGCCCGTGGGTCTTTGGTGCGGTACACCCGATGCCCAAAGCCCGGAATCCGTTCTTTGCGGGCGAGCTTTTCCGCCAAGTAGGGGCCCACATTTTCGACCGTGCCAATTTTCTCCAGCATTTGCATCACCTGCTCGTTGGCCCCGCCGTGCAAGGGCCCCCCCAAGGTCCCAATCGCCGAAGCCAGTACCACGTAGGGATCGTTCAAGGTCGAAGCGGTTACCAAGGCGCAAAACGTCGAAGCATTCACCGTATGCTCGGCGTGCAAAATTAAGCAGGTGTCAAAAATCTGCGCCACCTCCAGATCGGGCGCCTTTTCGTTGAGCATATACAGCATGTTGGCGGCATAGCTCAAATCGTCGTGGGGCAACACCGGATCGTTCCCTTTCCGCATTAACTGAAACGCGGCCACGATCGTGGGCACCTTGGCCAGCAGCCAGGTGGAAGCGTCGTAGGTGTATTGGGGGTCGTGAAAATCTTTGTAGGTCAGCGGATAAAACATCCCCAGGGCCGACACACAGGTCTGCAACGCATCCATGGGATGGGCACTCTCCGGAAAACACTTGATCATGTCCCGAATTCGGTACTTGATCCGCCGTCGATAGAGAATGTCCGACTCAAACTGCTGCAACTGTACGGCCGTTGGCAATTCGCCAAAAATCAATAGGTAAGCCGTTTCCAAAAAGCTACTGTGGGCGCACAACTCCTCGATGCGAATGCCCCGATACTCCAAAATGCCCTGTTGCCCGTCGATGTAGCTGATGTTCGATTGGGTGGCGGGAATGCCTTCCAACCCGGGCTTGTATTCTCCAGACATGTTGTTTCGGTTCTTAATGTTCGCAAAGAAAAAGTGTTCGCAAAAGGTTTGCGCCAAGAGGATTCGCCCAAAAACACTCCCATACCACAACCCGAAGCAGAGTGAAAAGCTCTGCCTCCGGGTTGCCAGCCTGCGGGTCTATGACAAGGTATTTCTATTTTTTCCCACTCAAGTCCAGCGGGTTGTTACCACGGGTACCAAACAGAGAGGCTTCTCCTTTCAGGGCCGCCGAAATGATGTTGAACGCGGCCCAGCCCACCACCAAAACCACGGGGCCCAGAACAATCAGGGGACGAAAGTCAATATCCATCGGAGTTCCTTAAGATTGCTGTTATCTCTGAAATTATACGGTATTGGGCCCAGCCCCGGGGCAAGCTGGGTAGTGGGTCATTCCCCCACGGCCAACACCAGACCCTTGAGGTAGGTGCCTTCGGGATGAAACAAGCTGGTGGGGTGATCGGCAGGAGCACCGAGCCGAGCCAAGAGTTGCACGCGGCGATCGCTGTCTAGGGCCGCGGCCGTCACCGCCCCTTCAAACGCCGCCCGCTCCACTACCTGGGAACAGGAAAAGGTCAACAGCAGCCCACCGGGCTTGACCCGGGCCAGTCCCAACCGGTTGAGGCGACGGTAGGCCGTGATGGCCGCTGTCCGGGCCCGCAGGTTTTTGGCAAAGGCCGGCGGATCCAGCACCACCAAATCGTAGGGGTCACCGACTTCCCCCAAAAACGCAAAAACATCGGCGGCGATCGCCCGGTGGGGCAAGTCCGGGTGATTGACTTGAACATTTTGGGCGGCAATCTGGAGGGCCGGGGCCGAACTGTCCACGGTGTCCACGGCGATCGCCCCGCCCGCGGCCGCATACACCGAAAACCCGCCGGTGTAGCCAAAGGCGTTCAAGACGCGCCGCCCCGCAGCATAACGCCCGCAAATGGCCCGGTTGTCCCGCTGATCCAAAAAGAAGCCGGTCTTTTGCCCCGTCTCCCAGTCCACCCAAAACTTCAGCCCGTTTTCTTGAATACACCCCGGTTGGGCTTGGCCCCACACGTACCCGGAGGCTTGGCCCGTCATCACTTTGCCGCTTTGGTCGTAGATGGCCCGCAGGCGATCGCCCGCGACGGCCCGCAGACCGGCCACCCAGTGATCCAGCAAACCGTGGGGGCCCGCGCCGTGGCACTGCACCACCGCCACCCCGTCGTACCAATCCACAATCAACCCCGGCAGACCATCCCCTTCGGCATTCACCCAGCGCCAAGCCGTCGTTTGGGCCGTGGCCACCCCCCACCCCTGCCGGCGGTGCCAGGCTTGGGCCAATTTTTCCTGGAGGAGGCTCCCCAAATCCGCCACGGGGGCAAAGGACAACACCTTCACCGCCAAGCTGCCCGTACCGAAATACCCCAAGGCCAAAAACGCACCGCTGCGGTTGCGCACCTCCACCAGTTGCCCCTCGGCCAGCTCGCGATCGCGCTGGGCGATCGCCCCCGAAAAAATCCAGGGATGGAAGCGCTGCACCGCTTCGGTTTTGCGATCGTGC
>DMPD01000142.1 GCA_003456125.1 Cyanobacteria bacterium UBA8156
GGGGATCCCACAAAAACCCATCGAATTCGGTTTGCAGGGCGATCGCCCGCTCCAGGTACACGGTGCCCAACTCACAGGAAGCCAGGTGCAAATCCAGCAGGGCGGCAATCAGCAAAGCATAGTCTTCGGCTTGGGCGGGAATTGCCGGCCGCCCGTCGTAGTTGAGACGGTGCAAGCGGTTGTTGACGATTTGCCGTCGCCACAGAGCATCGGCCGCGGCGATCGCCAATTGTAGGTAGCCGTTGATATGAAAAGCCCGATAACACCAAGCCAAACCGGAAATCACCAAAGCGTTCCAGGACACAATGATTTTGGTATCGGTGACCGGAGGCACCCGACCGGGCCAGGACATTGCTTGGGCGTCTTCGGCGGAGCGGGCCGGCGGAAAAGCATCTTCGGGGAGGGAGTGGGGCCCGTAGCGCACCCGAAAGAGTTTCAGCAGTACCGCTTCGGTATCGGGGGAAAGGTCACCGCCCCGTCGCCGCTGCAAAACGTTCTTCTCCTCAAAATTTCCGTCCGGCGTGACGGTAAATTCGCGGGTTAAAAGCTGGAGTTCCGATCCTGTCAACACCTGTTGCAACTCGCTGTAACGCCAGACCCAAAACTTGCCTTCTTGCCCTTCGCAATCGGCATCCTGGGAAGCGTAAAACAAGCCGTCTCCGTCCAACATCTCCCGTTGCAGCCAACCTACGGTCAGCCGTACGGCCCGGGCGATCGCCGCGTCGGGAAACCCCGCCAGCCACAACTCAGCCAAAAATTGGAGGTTCAAGCCGTTGTCGTAGAGCATCTTTTCAAAGTGGGGCACTGTCCAGGTGGGATCCACGGTGTAGCGATGCCAGCCGCCAGCCACGTGGTCAAAAATGCCCCCCAAAACCAAATCCATCCCCCGTTGTTTGGCGCGGGCGGCCAAATCGTTCTCCAGACGGCTGCCCTGCAATGCCAGTCGGGCGTAGGGAATCATCGGGAAGCAAGTGCCGCGATCGCGATGGGCCACGAGCTTGCCGGCTTCCCGGAACCCCCGCACCAGAGCCGTGACCCCCACAGTATCGGCGGGTTTCAGCTCCGTCAAAGCCCGCAACTGGGCCAAAATTTGTTGCCGGTAGGTCTGCAACTCCCCTTGGCGCTCGCGGTAAATCTGGACGATGCCCTGCAATACGCGCAAAAAACCAGGACGACCGTAGCGGGGCTCCAACGGGAAATAGGTACCGCCGTAAAAGGGCACCAAGTCATCCGGCGTTAAAAACAAATTTAAGGGCCAACCCCCTTGCTCCCCCATCACCTGCACCGCCTGCATGTACAGGCTATCGAGGTCAGGACGCTCCTCCCGATCCACCTTGATCGCCACAAAATGAGCATTCAGGTAATCCGCCACCGTTGGATCGGAAAAGGCTTCCCCTTCCATCACCGTACACCAATGGCAACTGGAATAGCCAATGGAGACAAAGATCGGCTTGTTTTGCCGGCGGGCGATCGCCAAGGCCTCTTCCCCCCACGGCTGCCAGTGGATGGGATTGTGGGCGTGTTTGCGCAGGTAGAGGCTCTGGCAACGGGCAAGCTGGTTCACGAACATCAATCCGCTTAACGGGGCTGACGACGGTATTGCTGATACGCCGCAAAGAACAACCCGGACAAGGTAATCCCAATCAACCCCAGCACAATCCCCAGCAAAATCGGCTCAATCATGGTTCCCTAAACATTTGGTTCCCCCTATCCTACCGCGTTTGGCCCTCTTGCTCCCCTGTGTCCCGCAACACATGAATCGGCGATCGCTTCGTGGTTTCCTAAATAAGCAGCAATGATGGTTTGTTTCCGAACGGTTGGCCCCTTCGCCCTTGGCACAATAGGGGCGATCGCCGTGGCCCGTTTTAGCCGGTATTCTGTTTCCCCATTTCACTTGTGTGAGGTAATTTTATGTCTGTTTTGACAGAACTGGGTCGATTTTCCAGTACCAACGGTGCCGAAATTCCCGCCTACGATCCGGGTTCCCAGCGGTTGTTCGTGGTTGCTGGGAACGTTATCGAAATTTTGAGCTTGGCGAACCCCGCCAGCCCGACCTTGGTGGGCACGATCTCGGCGGTTACTTTAGGCGGGGCCCCCAACAGCGTGGCCGTCCGCAACGGTACCGTAGCCGTGGCCGTGGCTGATGCCACCAAAACCAACAATGGCAATGTCAAGTTTTTTGACGTCAATGGCAACTTGTTGAATATGGTGACGGTGGGCCCCCTGCCGGATATGTTGACCTTTACGCCGGACGGCACCAAAGTGCTGGTGGCCAATGAAGGGGAGCCCCTCAACTTTATTCCCGGTACCAACGATCCCGATGGCTCGGTGTCCATTATCAACCTGAGCGGCGGCGTGATGGCCGCGACCGAGACCAAGGCCACGTTTACGGCGTTTAACAAAGCCACGTTGCGGGCGCAAGGGGTACGGATCGACAACCGGGCGGCTACGGCGGCCCAAGACTTGGAGCCGGAATACATCGTGGTTTCGCCAGATTCGACCACGGCCTATGTCGCTTTGCAAGAAAACAATGCGTTGGCGGTGGTGAACCTGAACACCGCGACGGTCACCCAAATTTTGCCGTTGGGGTTGAAGGATCACAGCTTGCCGGGGAACGGTTTGGATGCCAGCAACGAAGATGGGCCCAGAATCAACATTCAAAACTGGCCGGTGTTTGGCATGTACATGCCCGACACGATCGCCCTCTACACCGCCGGTGGGCAGAACTACATCGTGACCGCCAACGAAGGGGATACCCGTGGCGATGCGCCATCTGG
>DMPD01000001.1 GCA_003456125.1 Cyanobacteria bacterium UBA8156
GTACCTGCGGCCGTCGGTAGCGGGCTTTTTGCTGGACAAAGAATTGCAATACCTGAGCGGGGCGATCGAAAACCCCAAACGGCCCCTGGCGGCGATCGTGGGTGGGTCGAAGGTCTCCAGCAAAATTGGCGTGATCGAAACCCTGTTGGAAAAAGTGGACAAACTGTTCATTGGCGGCGGCATGATCTTCACGTTCTTTAAGGCCCGGGGATTGGCGGTAGGCAAATCCTTGGTGGAAGAAGACAAGCTGGAGTTGGCCCGCGCCCTGGAAGCCAAAGCCCAAGCCAAAGGGGTGCAACTGTTGTTGCCGGTGGATGTGGTGGTGGCCGACAAATTTGCCGCCGATGCCGAGAGTCAAGTGGTGGACATCGACGCCATTCCCGATGGCTGGATGGGCTTGGACATTGGGCCCGCTTCGGTACAGGCATTCCAGGATGCCCTCCAGGATTGCCAAAGCGTAATCTGGAATGGGCCGATGGGGGTCTTCGAGTTCGATCGGTTTGCCGCCGGCACCGAAGCGATCGCCCGGACTTTGGCCGAGCTGACCGCGAAAGGGGCCACCACCATCATTGGCGGGGGAGATTCCGTCGCTGCCGTCGAGAAAGCACAGGTCGCCGATCGGATGAGCCATATTTCCACGGGCGGCGGTGCCAGTTTGGAACTGTTGGAGGGCAAAATTTTGCCCGGCATTGCGGCCCTGGATGATGCCTAGGGCAAGGGTTTAGCACAAATGCTGCGGCTTTGCGTAGGTAAAGCCGCAGTTTTCACCAACCAGTGGTAAGAGCCGCGCGCTACACTGAGGTGTAAGTGCCAAGGGAGTCCTTATGTTTCGTCAAACAGGACAGACCATCAGCTCAATCTTCACTGGTTCAATTTTCACTAACCCAGCTTTTCAGCATCCTGGGAACCGCTTGGGCGTTCGGGAGGCGGCCACTTGGGAGGGAATGCCGGTGATGATGCCGGTCACGGTCGCCGTGGGCATCTGGGCAGCGACCATGGCCCCGGGTTGGGGAGCCCCCAAGACCACCGCTGAGGTGACGAGATCGCCGGTGGTACGGTCTGTGCCCCAGTCGCCAAAAGTATCGCCCAAAGTAGAGCCCAAAGTAGAGAGAGCCCAACCTTCGAGCCAAGGGCCAACTAATACTCCAACCAACCCGCCACGGCGATCGCCCAATTCCCCTGCGATATTGGCTACACCCACCTATGTGCCACCGGCGGATCAAGTGCCGCCACGGACGCGGGGCTGGACGGCGGGGCGGCGGGGTTGTGTCTGGACGGCCAACCTTGAGGATTCCCCAGCCCGAGTCACCAAGGCGCTCGGGAACGAACCCGGTGAGCAGCGACTAACGCCATTGGCGCCTCTCCATCACCTCGGGAAAACGGCGCAAGCCCATCCGACTTTTGTCTGGTTCGGGGAGCATGGCGAAGGTGCACCCATTGAGTTTTCGCTGTATGCCTACGACGGGGCGCGGGGCACCCTCGCCACGGTGCCAATTTACCAAAAATCCCTGTTGGTGGCGGCGGGCCCCAATGCTTTTACGTTGCCGGCAACGGTGCCGCCCCTCCAGCCGGGCCAGACCTATGCTTGGCAGGTGGTTCTGCAACCGGAATGCAACGCCAACAATGTGAATCCCGCCCGCAATCCCTGGCTCCGCAGTGCTTTTCAGGTGGTTGCCCCCCAACGATCGCTGTCGATGGCCCAGATGGCTGCCCAAGGGCTTTGGTACGATGCCTTGGCAGCGGCTTGGCAGTCCGGAGCGACGAACCAATTTACGTCATTGCTGCATCAGCTCGCCGACCTCGAGGCCCAACAGGAACCCCCGGAACAGCCCCTGGTGGCCCGCTTGAGCTATACCCTCCGCCGGATTGCAGCCTACCCCATGCCAGAAGTACGAGCGGCGATCGCTCCTTTTTAGATTTCCTTTTTAGATTTCTGTGCTTGCAGGCCGAAATCCAGTGCTCCCCCCGGTGGGGTGTAGGAGCTTCGTTTAACGTTGAGATGTTGGCCCTCACCCCCCTATTTTCTCCCACTTTGGGAGCGGAGAGTCAAGAGGGTGGAGAGCTAAGAGGGGGGAAAACTCACAAACGTTGCCAGGTGATGCGTCCCTGTTTGGCATGAAAGACCGCCGCTTCGATGGCATCGTTGAAATTGCGCCAATTGATTTGAGGGTTTTGCAGCAGTTGTTTGAGGTGCTGCATGGCTTCTTTGCGCTCCTCTTTGAGCCGATGAAACAATAGAGGTGGCTGCTGCTGAAAAAAGGCTTTCCGCGTATCTTTGAGGGCGGCATCCACCGCAAAACCGAGCTGGGAACCGATTTCAAACTTGGCTTGCCGCCGGAGTTGCTCCAAACTGGTTTCATCGGTGGCGTACAACGAAGGCAGGCGGTTGAGGGTTCGGGCCACGACGTCTTCGAGGCGGATGTAGCGACCGATCTCGCTGGGTAGGGCTTGGATTTTTTGCAGCGCGAGGCGGGTCACCAACAGGCGGAGGGCGTGAAAACAATTGAGACGGGCCGGCAACATGTAGGTATGCCACTCGGGGGTATCGCCGCCCATTTCCAACACCAAGGGCTTGTCTTGCCCCTGAAACCGACTCAACTCGACTTCCAACAGGGTTGATACCGCCACCGGCACATCCCGCCAGGTGAGGCCGCTGTGCTGCAACCGCAGTTGGAGGCGCAACAGGGCGCGGGCCGGGATGTCTAGCTCTACGGCTGGCACCACGGCCGGCCGATTCGCATCGACCACGACGGAACGCAGGGCAAAACGCACCGCGTCGGTAATCTCTTTGCCAAACATCAACTCAACGTGCTCCCGCTGGGCTTCCCACTCCACATCCGTGGTGACGTAGAGGGCCGGTAATTGATTGAGGGCAAAGGCTGTGAGGTAACTGAGTTTTGGTTGTTCGCTGGGAACCCTTACCGAAAGACCGCTGCGGCGCTCCACCTCGGCAACCACTGCATCCCAAAAGACGTTGCGACAACTCTCCATAGTGGGTTTATCCTACCGGATTGGGGGGACTCTCAAACAGGGCGATGTGCAGTTTTTCCGGAAGGTTTTGCCAGGTGAGCTGGGGTTGGGCCAGTTGGGTGGCCAGGGTGGCGATCGCCTGTTCCCGTGCCCGCCGAATGTCGGCAAACAAAAGAGGGCTGGCGGGGGGGCCGGCTTGAATGGTGTCGGTGATGGCGCGATCGACAAGGGCCGCAAATTCCGAACCCAACTCGGTTTTGGCTTGGAACCGCAGGTAGTTGAGACCGTCACGGGTGGAGGCGTACATGGGTGGGAGACCGCTGAGGGCCCGGGCGGCGACCGTATCCAGGGAAACGTACCGGCGTTCCTCCAGGGGGAGCTGACGCAACCGCCGACTGGCCGCCCGTAACACCAAAACCTGGAGGGCATGGACGATGGGCAAGGTCCCCAATTGCAGGTACAGCGCGAAACGGGTGTGGGCTTCGGGCGAGAGGGCTGCCGCTGTGAACGTATTTTCGGCTAGTTCTTTTTTCAGGGCTTTGCGCCGCAAAAAGGCTTTGTTGGGGTCGGCGGGCCCGCTGTATTTGGCCCGAATGGCGGCATCCTGGCGCCGGTATTGAATGTAGCTGGGCAAATCTTGCCAGGTGAGGTCTTCTTTTTCGAGGAGCCGCTGCACGTCGT
>DMPD01000064.1 GCA_003456125.1 Cyanobacteria bacterium UBA8156
TGTAGCCCGATACGGTCCGGAACGGATGAAAAAGTCGTTGCGGGACCTGTCCTGGTTTTTGCGCTACGCCACCTACGCCATTGTGTTGGGGGATCCCAGCATTTTGGCCCAGAACACCCGGGGGTTGCGGGACATTTTGGAGGCGGCGTGTTCGATCGACGCCACGATTGTGGCGCTGCAGACCATGCGGCGGACGGCGATCGCCCTGTTTAAGAACGATGCCGAAGCCCAGGGCATTGTGGCGGACTACATGGGGGTGTTGTTGACGGAGTTGCAGGCACCGACCCCTTCCAACAAGTTGCGGCAGCGGCCCACCACCGACGTGCAGGGGTTGTATTTGCCCCAGATTTACTTCAACACGGCGGAGCGGCGGCAAAAGTTTGTGATGAAGCCGGGGTTGTCCACTTCCGAGAAAAACGAGGTGGTGCGGGCGGCCTACCGGCAGATTTTTGAGCGGGATATCACCAAAGCCTACAGCCTGAAGATTTCCGATTTGGAATCGAAGGTGAAGAACGGCGAAATTTCGATGAAGGAGTTTGTGCGGCGCTTGGGCAAGTCGCCGTTGTACCGGGATGAATTTTTCTTGCCGTTCATCAATTCCCGGGCTTTGGAGTTGGCGTTCAAGCACTTTTTGGGTCGGGCACCGGAAAGCCGGGAAGAAGTGCAGCGCTACTTTGCGATCGTGTCCAAGGGCGGGTTGCCGGCCTTGATCGATGCGTTGGTGGACTCGAAGGAGTACGCTGACTACTTTGGCGAAGAAACGGTGCCCTATCGGCGGGGCTTGGGGCAAGAGGCCCAGCCCTGTCGGAACTGGGGGGCCCAATTTGATTTGTTCAACTACAGCGCACCGTTCCGTCAGGTGCCGCAGTTTGTGACGTTGTTTGCGGCCTATCGGCAACCACTCCCGGATCAGCACGTGTATGGGGCCGGCAACGATCCGCTGGAGATTCAATTTGGGGCCATTTTCCCGAAGGAACGGAAAGACCCGAACGCCAGCCCGGCTCCTTTTGGCAAGGATACCCGCCGGATTCTGATTCGACGGGGCCCTGGCATTCTCAATCAGGTGAGTGCCCCGGCGGCGCAGGGGGTGGCTCCCGGTTCGTTGGGGCCCAAGGTGATCAAGCTGGATCAAGTGCCCTCGGAAAACCGCAAGTTCAGCAAGGGCAAGTCCACCCGGGTACAGGGTACCAGTGTGCGGTTTAGCGAAAGCTCCACCCAGGCGGTGATTCGGGCGATTTACCAGCAGGTGTTGGGACGGCAACCCTATGCCGGTCAAGCTTTGAAGGTGTGGGAAATCCGCCTGGAGAATGGGGAAATCAGCGTGCGGGAGTTTGTGCGGCAGTTGGCGAAGTCGCCGTTGTTCCGCGATCTGTACTGGACGAAGCTCTATGTCTGCAAGGCGATCGAGTACATCCATCGTCGGTTGTTGGGCCGGCCCACCTACGGCCGTCCCGAGATGAACCGCTACTACGACATCTGCTACAAACAGGGCTTTTATGGTTTGGTCGATGCCTTGATCGATAGCCAAGAGTACAGCCAGGCTTTTGGCGAAGATACGGTGCCCTACGAACGGTACCTGACGCCGGCGGGGGTCTCGTTGCGCCAAAACCGCCTGGGTACCCTGACCGAAGAGAAGGGTACGACGGTAGAGAAACCCGAGATGCCCTTGTTTGTGCAGTTGGGGGCCGTCGCGGAAGATCGCTCGGTGGTGGCGATCGCCCAGCGCACCAACCAAGGGGTGAGCAAGCAGCGGGAGCAGCGCAAAATCTTCAAGTTGATCAGCCGCGATCCGGTGGAGGTCAACACCCTGGTGCGGGCGGCTTTCCGGCAAGTGTTCGAGCGGGACATGGATGCCTACGTGGCCAACAGCCAGTTCAGCCGGTACACCAGCGGTTTGGCCAACGGCGAGATTTCGGTGAAGGAGTTCATCTTGGCGATCGGCACGTCCGACCTGTACGCCAAGGAGTTTTACACACCTTATCCCAACACGAAAGTGATTGAGTTGGGGACGAAACACTTCTTGGGTCGCGCCCCGTTGAACCAGTCCGAAATCCGGCAATACAACATTCTGTTGTCGCGGGAAGGGTTCCGGCCCTTTGTAGCGGCCCTCGTGAACAGCATGGAGTACCTGCAGGCCTTTGGCGAAGATACGGTGCCCTACAACCGCTATGCCACCTTCCCGGCGGCCAATTTCCCCAATACGCAGCGGCTCTACGGTCAGCTCACCAAGCAAGATCGTTCGGTGGTGGTGCCCAGTTTTGCACCCGTGCGCTCTAATCTGGACATTACCAAAACGCCTTTGGTGGAGCGGGAGTTGCAGCGGGTATAGGGAATGGGCGGGGAGCGACCCTGCTCCCCCGCTAGAACCCAAGCCTAGGGCCTATGAACCTCTGTCCCTTGATTTTGGCAGGGACAGGGCAGGGCCCAAAGCTTGGGAATGCTACAGTTAAGAAATACCAACCAAGGCTTGCCCTTGTTATCGGCGACCACCGGACATGACTGTCGATCGCTCTCTGGAGAACTTTAAGCGCTTGCAGGCGCAGATTCAGGACATTGTGGAGGCGATTGAAGCCACCGAAACGTTTGTTGCGGGTATGGATTTTGCAACGTTTCGTTGCGATCCGAAGACAGTTTATGCCGTGGAGCGATCGCTGGGCATTATTGGCGCTACGGCCAAGCGGTTACCTTGGGAGTTTATCGATCGCCATCCCGATCTGAACTGGCGAGAAATCATCGGTTTGGGCGATCGGCTGATGTATGGGGTCTTTGAGACGGATTTGGCGGTGTTGTGGCAAGCGTTGCAATCGGAATTGCCCCCCCTGAAAAAGCTGATGGAAGAGTCCCTGCGAGCAGCCGGGGAAGGGCCGTAGGGACAGTTGCGAAAAACGAAAGAAATGGGTAGGGGGAGAGCCATGGCCGGCAAACGGCTGACGGAGGCAGAAAAGCAAGAAGTGGCGCGGTGTTACCGGGAGACGGCGGCAACGGCAACCCAATTGGCCCAAAACTTTGGGGTGAGCACCAGTACGATCGCGCGCTTTTTGCAGGAAGGGATCCCCGCAGCGGAGTACCAAGCCTTGGTGCGACAAAAGCAGAGCAAAAGCAAACAGCGACGTGTAGCAATCCCAGAGTCGGTTGCAGCGGTAGCCAAACCGATCGCCCAACCGGATCCGCAGCCAGACACGACACCGGCAAAGGTAACGGCGGGGAGCCCTCCGGACGAAGAATTGGCCGTGACGGAGGAATCTCCATCTGGGTTTTCGATGGAAGGGGCGGTCGATTTGGTGGGGGATGATTTTGACGATGCTGACGACGAGGCCGAGGAAGACGACGAGGCCGAGGAGGACGACGAGGGGGTTGACAGTACCGAGTTTGCTTACACCGATGCGGACTTAGAAGTATTGCCGTTGCAGGATTTGATGTTGCCATCGGTGTGCTACATCACGGTAGACAAGTTTGCCGAAATTGTGACCCGTCCGCTGCGGGAGTTTCAGGAGCCGGGGCGGGCGCTGCCCACCGATGGCGACTGTCCGACCATGCCGCTGTTTGCCCATCACCGCCATGCCAAGCGGTTTGTGCAGCAGAATCATCGTTTGATCAAGATGCCCGCCCATTTGTTGACCTTGACCCAAGACAAGCTGCGGGAAAAAGGAATTACGCGGCTGTGGTTTGAAGGCAAGGTCTACGAGCTTTAGGGGTATGCAGGTGCTGTCGCCGGCTCGGCAAAAGTTCCTCCAAATTGCGGCTCTGCCTGACGATCGCTGGCAAACGGTGCATCTGTGGGAAGGGGCATTGGCGATCGCCTGGGAGGAGTACCCCGCCCTAGACTTGGGCATTACCCGGCACCAGATGGACACCATGGCCGCCGTACTGCAAGAGCGTTTGGCCGACCAGCCCTACCCGTTGCGCAAGGTGCGGGAGATCGGGAACTATCTGTTTCAGGAGTTGGGGTTTCGGGGCAACGACGTCGATTATTACAACCCGCGCAACAGCTTTGTAACCGATGTCTTGCGCGATCGCCTGGGCATTCCCATTACCCTTTCCCTGCTGTATTTGGTGTTGGGGGAGCGAATTGGCTTGCCGTTTGTCGGGATTGGTTTGCCGGGGCATTTTATCGTCAAACCTTGCCATCCCGATTTGGCGATTTTTGTCGATCCGTTTTACGGGGGCGAGGTTTTGTTTGCCGAAGATTGCCGCGATCGTCTGCGGGAAATCTACCGGAACCAGGTGACGTTGCGGCCCGAGTACTTGCAACCCGTATCGGGGCGGCGGATTTTGGAGCGGATGCTGGGCAACCTCAAAGCGATTTATTTGCAGCGGCAGGAGTCCCGCAAAGCCTTGGCGGTAACGGAGCGGCTTTTGGCGTTGAACCAAGAATCGGTTCAGCAATGGCGAGATTGCGGGTTGTTGCATTACCAATTGGCAGATGGGGTACAGGCCAAGTACTATTTGCAGCGGTACTTGACCTTGGCACCGGCGGCCCCCGACCGCGAAATTGTATCGACCTTGGTGCGAGAGCTGGAGGGGCTATGAGGTGGTCGCGGCGACGGGTATTGCAGTTGGGGGGCGGGTTTCTGCTGGCGACGGGGTGTGGGGCCGCACCAAGCGAGGAAAAGCGCGATCGCTTGGTGTTTTGGACGATGCAACTCAAGCCCACCTTTGAAACTTACATGGCCGAAGTGCTGGCGGCCTTTGCGGAGTCGCCGGGGGGGACGGCTGTCACCTGGGTGGATGTGCCCTGGGGCGAGATGGAAGGGCAAATTTTGCGGGCGGTGGCCGGTGGTTCCCCCCCAGACGTGGTGAATTTGAATCCCCAGTTTGCGGCGAAGCTGGCGGCAAAAGATTTGTTGGTCAACATGGGCGATCGCCTCCCACCGGCTGACCAGCAGGCCTATTTCCCCGGATTGTGGTTGGCCAACCGTCTGGGCGATCGCGTTTTTGGTTTGCCGTGGTACATCGCCACCGACATCACCATCGCCAATCGGGAACTGTTGCGGGCCGCTGGCTTTCCCCAACCGCCCCAGACCTACCAGGAACTGGCGATCGCTGCCGTCACGGTGCGAGATCGCATAGGGAAATTCGCTTTTTTGCCCACCATGGACGGCACCCAAATGCTGGAATCCATGGTGCAAATGGGGATGAATTTGTTGGACGAAGAGGGTCGCGCCGCCTTCAATACCGCCAAAGGTCGCCAAGCCTTTCAGTATTGGATCAACCTGTTTCAATTTGGTATCGTTCCCCGGGAGACCCTGACGGAGGGACACCAACGGGCGATCGAGCGCTACCAAGCCGGCGACCTTGTCTTGGTGATGGGGGGGCCCCAATTCCTGCGGCAGATTCAGGAAAACGCCCCCAACATTGCCGCCGTGACCGAGATTGGCCCGCAAATCGTTGGCGAAACCGGTCTCCGCAGTGCCGCCGTGATGAATTTGGTGGCGTTGCAATCTTCGCCCAAGGCAGAAGCAGCGGTGGCCCTAGCGCAATTCCTCACCAACGATGCCAACCAATTAGCCTTTGCCCGAATTGCCAATACCTTGCCTTCCACCAAAAAAGCAGCCGCCGACCCGTTTTTCCGGGAAGAGGTCGATCTCTTGGCCCGGGCCCGACGGGTGAGTGCCGAACAATTGCCCCAAGCGGCGGTGTTGGTACCCCCGTCCGATCGCCTCGATGAATTGCGCAAAATTCTCTACGAAGAACTGCAGCGGGCCATGCTTGGGGAAAAAGATGCCACCCGCGCTCTAGCCGATGCCGCCAGCCGCTTCAACCAATTGGTGTAATCTTTGGGGAAAAGACATAAGCCGAGACCCTAAAAAAGCCTCAGGGCAACATGCCCCAAGGCTTCTCTTTGGTTTCGCAGGGGTTTTGCAGGTGGTTTGTACGGGTACAAACTTCCAGCCCAGACTACTTAATCTGATCCATAATCGAGAAAATCGGCAAGTACATCCCCACAATAATGCCGCCGACCATCCCCCCCAGGAACAGAATCATAATCGGCTCCATCAGACTGGTGAGAGCTTTTACGGCCTCTTCGACCTCATTTTCGTAAAAGTCCGCCACCTTCATCAGCATCTTATCCAGTTCCCCGGTTTCTTCGCCAATGGTGATCATTTGGGTCGCCATCACCGGAAACACCTCGGTTTTTTCCAACGCCGGCGAAATCTGACCACCCTCCCGGACGGCATTGCGTGCCGAATCCAAAGCATTGGCAATGACTTGGTTCCCGGAAGTATCCCCCGTAATTTCCAGGGACATCAGGATTGGCACCCCTGCCCGCGACAACGAACCGAACGTACGGGCAAATCGAGCCACCGCCGTTTTTTGCACCAGCTCCCCAAACATCGGCAGCTTCAGGAACACCCCATCCATGTACAACTTGCCGAAGGGTGTCTTGTAAAACTGACGATAGACAAACAAAAAGCCCGCAATCACCACCGGAATCAAAAAGAACGCCGGACTGTTCAAGAAATTGCTAATGTTCACCAAAATTTGAGTAAAAGCCGGTAGCTCTCCACCCAACTGCTGGAACACACCGCTAAACACCGGGATAATAAACTTACACATCCCGATAAAAATAGCCAACGCGATGAACGTCACCACCGCCGGATAGGTCATGGCCGATTTGATCTGATTGGTCAAACGCGCTTGATCTTCGAGCAACGTTGCCAATCGCGACAAAACGTCATCGAGTACCCCACCGGCTTCCCCGGCCTGCACCATCGCACAGTAGAGCTTGTCGAAAATTTTGGGGTGCTTGCGCAGAGCATCTGAAAAGTTTGTCCCCTGCTGCACATCGTCCAAAACTTCCGTCAGGGCAATTTTCAGCTTCTTGTTCTCACATTGGTCGGTCATGATGCCCAACCCCCGTACCATCGACACCCCCGCATTGACCAGGGTTGCCAACTGCCGTGAAAAAATCGCCAAATCCTTAACCGAAACCCCCTGCAACGCCAACGACAACTGCTCCATGCTGAAGCCGTCGGTCGTCTCCTTAATTTGGACAACCTGAAACCCTTTTTGCCGCCAAACGTCGCGCGCTTCCCGCACCGACTCGGCAACCATCGTCTGCTTCACCTCCCGGCCCGTCGAATCCTTCAGGCTCCCCTGAAACTTTGGCATCGCCCCGTTACCTCCCTGTTTGCCGTCATCATACGCCAAATTTTTGACAATTTTGCCACCCCTTCCGCAAGTTTTCGCTCCAAAACGATCCAAATGTGCTAAAGACTACTTGCCTGAGACTACTGGTCTGGACTCCCGACACCGGGAGCGAGCCTGACCCCCTTGAGCTCTGCGCTGCAAGCCAGGCCCAGCTAGACACTAGACTAGCCATTGGCTCTAGCCACCGGATCTAGCCACTAATGGAGCGCGATTTGATCATGTCTTGGGACTTGGGATCGTAGCTGCCCGCTTTTTTCTTGGCTACCGACGGCGGGTTTGGTCCCACAACCCGGTAGAGTTCCTCCGGCCGGGAGGTCTTGGAAATGGCGCTTTCAAACGTAATATCGCCATCCAGGTACAACTGGGCCAACACCGACTCCAGGGTTTGCATGCTGTCTTTCCCCCCGGTTTGGATAAAGCCATACATCTGTGCCGTTTTGCCTTCCCGAATCAGGTTGGCAATGGCAGGAGTGACAATCATGATTTCTTGAGCCATCACCCGACCAAACTGCCCCGGCTGGGGGTTGTGGCGGGGCACCAGCGTTTGACTAAGCATCGCTTTCAAGGAGTTGGACAACTGCGTCCGGATTTGGGCTTGTTGCTCCGGCGGGAACACATCCACCATCCGGTCTACGGTCTGCGCTGCGGAACTGGTGTGCAGCGTGCCAAACACCAAGTGACCCGTTTCCGCCGCCGAGACCGCCAATTGAATCGTTTCCAAATCCCGCATCTCCCCCACCAAGATCACATCCGGGTCTTCCCGCAACGCCGCCCGTAGTGCTGCCTGAAAACTCTTGGTGTCTTCACCTATTTGTCGCTGGTGAATCACGCTCTTGACGGCTTCGTACACAAATTCGATGGGGTCTTCCACTGTCAAAATGTGCTCCGCCCGGGTTTTGTTGATGGTTTGAATCATCGCCGCCAGGGTGGTACTCTTGCCGGAGCCGGTGGGCCCGGTCACCAAGACCAGACCCCGTGGAATCTCGGACAAGTCCCGTACCACCTGCGGCAACTTCAAATCATCCATGTCGGGAATTTTGGAAGACAATGCCCGTAAACAGGCTGCTACCGAACCCCGATCCTTGTAAACGTTCACCCGAAACCGGGCTAAACCCTTCACCCCATAGGAGCAATCCAGTTCCCAGTTTTGCTCAAAGTTTTTGCGCTGGTTGTTGTTCAACATCGCAAACACCAATCGTTGCACTTCTTCCGGGGTTAGGGGATCGCGATCGGTGGCGGTGAGGTGACCGCTGATCCGGATATAGGGGGGCAAGCCTGCTGAAATGTGAATGTCCGAGCCTTTGCGCTCGACGCATTCTTCCATAAGGTCTTCGATGATGTAGTCCAATACCATGGTTTCGCTCCTGATGGTGGCAAGGGGCTGGAATCGTTTCGAGAAAGCGACCAGAGGGCTACTGCCCCCAACTTGTCCTTAGAGAGCCTAGGGGACGGGGATGTCCCCTGAGACCCGTTTCCCAATCTTAGAATTTGCGGGGGGTGGTGCAATAGGGACATTCCACCATTTCGGGCTTGAGAACCGCACCGCAAGAGGTACACTCCAGACTCCGTTTCCGTTTGGCCCGTTCTTCGGCTTCCCGACCTTTGTCTGTGTAGACGACCCGCATGATCTCGTCGAGATCGGTGTACCCTTGTCGCACCAGATCAAACCCATAGGCCATCAAGGTTTTCATGCCTTCTTGCACCGCAATCTCTTTGATCGCGTCGGTGGTGGCGCCTTTGTTGATCGCCCCTTGCAACCGTTCGGTCATTTTCATGATTTCGTAGCAGCCTACCCGGCCCTTGTAGCCGGCGCCACCACACTTCTTGCAGACCGCCTGACCGGCCGCCTTGCGCCGCTCTACTTCCTCCGGCGGGATCTTGTTGGCTCGGTAGAACGTGTTTTGCAAGTCGCTTGAAGGCAAGCCAAAGCGATCGAGGTCTTCTTGGTTGGGGTTGTAGGGAATCCGACACTCGCTGCAAATCCGCCGCAACAACCGTTGGGCTAACACCACAATCACAGCGGTGCTGGTCATAAACGATTCAATCCCCATTTCCTCCAACCGGGCGATCGCACTAGGGGCATCATTGGTGTGCAGGGTCGTCAACACCAAGTGACCCGTAAGTGCCGCTTCGATCGCCGTCTTGGCGGTTTCTTGGTCGCGGGTTTCCCCCACCAGAATCACGTCGGGGTCTTGCCGCAAAAACGCCCGCAGAATGGAGGCAAACGTCGTCCCCTTTTCCCGAATCACCTGACATTGGTTGAGACCGGGCAAGTTGTATTCCACCGGGTCTTCCGCCGTGCTGATGTTGATGCCTTCATCGTTACACTCCGCCAACAGCGAGTACAGGGTCGTGGTTTTGCCGGAACCGGTAGGTCCCGTCACCAAAATCAATCCAAAGGGACGCTGGGCCATGCTCTGCATCAATTGCAGACTTTCGGGATCGGTGATGAGTTTATCCAGACCGAGTTGGGTGGCGGAGTTATCCAAAATCCGCAGGCAAATTTTTTCGCCGTTTTGCGTCGGACAGGTATTCACCCGAAAATCCACCCGCCGCCCTTGGAACATCCGCTTGAGCTTGCCATCCTGGGGTACCCGTTTTTCGGCAATGTTCAGGTTGGAAATAATCTTGAAACGGGACACCACAGCATTGACAATGTTTTTCGGCAGCCGCTTGTTGTC
>DMPD01000025.1 GCA_003456125.1 Cyanobacteria bacterium UBA8156
TTCTATCCGAAACGACTATAAATCAAAAGACAAACCAAGATATGGAACCGGGCAGAATCGAACTGCCGTCCGCAATCGTTTCCATTTTCCGCTCTTTCACAGGTTTAGCTGCGCTTCTCGGAAGACCCCTTGCAGCGGGAGACGAACCTTACTCTGTTCGCAAGAGACCTCAGTATTGGCTTACCTCTTCCTCTGACTGAATACAGAACGCAATCTTGTTTCTAGAAGAATTTCTCGAAGAAACCAGTTGCGAGAAGAGGGCATCCGTTGGGGTTTCTCGGTAAAGTTAACGGAGTCCTTTAGCGAGGCTCGAGACATTGTTTAAGTGTTTAGACTTAAGTCCTTAGGCAGTGACTAGGCAGTTACCAGCGCTGCTTTACGAGCAAAGGGTACGATGTTGTTCGCATTTACTTTTTTTTGAGCCTTGATTTACGAGAGATGACTCCCTCTCGGCCTGCATCACGAAGAAACTTCTACCAGTGCGTCGAAACCTTTGCGGTCCCTTGTAGACTTTATATTACCACAAATTTTCAGACTGGCAACTGTTCCCCACACCAATCCCTGCACCAATTCCCAGCCAACCACTGGTCACCTCTAAAACGGCCATAGGGACACCCCCCGTTCATGGCGCTGCTCCACTGCTCTAGCCGGGGGGTGAGTCCATCCAGCCCTAAAGATCTCGGATGGTTAACCGAGACAGCGATCCATGAAGATTACCGAGCAGATTACCTAATCGATGGTAATGGACTGGGGGCCAGCGGGGCGGGATTCAATGGGTGCCGTGTTGACGTTGTATTGCTGCAGCCAGCTTTTGAGGGGGTCGTGTTGCAAGTCCAGGCGGAGGGCACCGGCCACCAACCCACCGACGAACGCCAGGGGTTGCCGGGTCAAAGATTCCCAAAGGGGAGTGAATTCGTTCATGGTGAAGGAACCAACGGTACTCCGTCCCATTTTATCCCAGGAAAACCGAACTCTATTGGGCCAGCCAAGAGCGAGTATCCTAGGTAGAAGTCTTGCTCATATGGGACTGGGAGAATTCGCTGGACCATGGCTGTCCTCATTGCTTCGACCTTGCGCCGACTGCAGAGACTTCCCCGCACCGCGGCGGTTTGGGAAGGGGATTGCCGTCCGTTACCGACCACCCTGATCCCGGAGGTCATCACCCCAGAGGTCACGGCCGCGGCTCCCCCCTGTTTGTTGTGGGTAGACAGTTCGGCGGAGATGGTGCGCGCCCTGTTGTTTGTGGGCGTTGTTACCGCGCGCGAGGCCTTTGTGCAGGGACTGATTCAGGCCATGGAACGACCGCAAAGTCCGGCTTTGCCTGGGTTGCCTGCCAAAATCTTGGTGCGCGATCGCGCTTTGCAACTCTTCTTGCAGGAGGTGCTCCAGGGTTTAGCCATTCGCGTGGAATACGCCTCCTACCTGCCCCTCATTGATGAGATTTTTGTCAATTTGTCCTTGCCGACCGACACCGCGCCGGCCACCGTACCGGATACCTGCGCCGTCGTCATTCAACAACAAGTGGCGGCCCTGCAGCGGCTTGCACCTTGGGAGACCGTGCCCCTCTGGCGGGTGGTAGAACTCACCTTAGCGCTACCGAGCGGTACGGAAACCCTGTATGGCACCGTGGTGCGGAGCGAAGAACAGGGGGTTTTGTTCTTCCGATCGGCGACGGAACTCTTGAGCTACTACCAACGCCTAGCGACGGCGGCTTCTTGGCAAGACTTGGAAGCCGCCCTCCAGACCCAAAATTGTTGGTTTGTGGTTCTGGGCGAAGCCGAAACCGGGATGACGGCGGCCATGCATTTCGGCTCCCGCCATCCTTTAGAAGGAGAACGCTACCATTTGGACGAAGACGAGGCGGCAGTGTTGGCGATGGCGGTGGGAGGAGCAGTGGCTTTTTTTGGGGCTTCGCCGGAACAGATGGCCGGGGGCTTGCTCACGATCTTGCCCCTGGGGACGACTACGGTCTCGATCCAGGCGCGGCCCGCAGTGGCACTGGAATCCTCTTTGCGGGAATGGTTGCGGCCCCTCGAAACCACTACCACAGATTGGCGGGCGGTGCCCCCCCTGGTGACCCTCCAAGAAATGTCCCGGCCGCAAATTGAGGTGTTGCGCGGCAGCCGGCGGTGTCGCCAACAACGAGATACCTTTCCGTTGGCGTTGCCGTTGCTGCTGTGGCAAATGCCCCGTGAGCCGGCGGAAGCGGCCATTCAAGAAATTACGGCCGTGGGCGGTCTGCTGGGCCTCGGCTTTTATCACCCCCCCAATAGTGGTCGGTACCTCAGCGTGATCGTGATGGCCAACGGCGAACGGCTGGGCTCGGCGCCCCTCCCTCAAGAAACGGCCCAGATTCTGCGCTGGCAAAGATCGGCGGTACGCAGCGGTTATTCCTGTGCGGTGGCGATCGCCGTAGGTGGTCGCAGCAGAAGCCGCTACAATCCCGAGCTGCGCCAAATTTTGGCTTACTACGAGGTCAGCCTCTTGCAGTTGGCAGACAGCCAAGCGCCACTGCCGGTTTCTTTTTAAGAGTTACGCATTCCCCCGTAGCCACCATCCGAGCAAAAAGCCCACGCCACCAAACCGCACCACCACCCAAAACGGCTGCCGGAAACTTTGCCAAGAAAACAATCGGCTTTCCATCTCCACATCCAGGGCTTCGATCTGGCTTTGAATTTCTTGGAGCCGGGTTTGGGACTCGCGGCGATCGCGTTGTAAGTCTTCCTGCCAATGTTCGGCTTCGGCTTGCAATTGTTCGCGGGTTTCGTCGCAGGTGCGGAGGTGGGCCAGCCGTTCTTGCAGCGCGGCGAGCTGGGCTGTCAATTCGGCTGCCCGATCCAGCAGTTGTGTCCAACTCAGGGCGTCAGGGGTTTCGGCAGTCACTGGACTGTAAAATAGACCAATTGCAGCTATTTTCGCACGGAAGTTCAGACGCGGATGCCGGCGCTCAAAGAAAGGGTTCCTGTGGCCAACGTCCCCGAAGCCGGTCAACGCACCGTCGGGCGCGATCGCCAAGGCACGGTGTTGCTACTGCTGGCGACGGCGGTCTTTGGCGGCATTTTGGGGGGGAGACTGGCCTACCTGCAACTCTGGCAGGGGGAAAAGAATCAGCAACTGGCGGAAACCAACCGCATTCGCCTGATTGCCAAACCGCCGGAACGGGGACGGATCTTTGATCGCCGGGGTCAGTTGCTGGCTTCCAACCGCTTGGCCTATGTGGTGAATCTGTGGCCCATCGCCCAGAAAAAAGAAGCCTGGCCGGCGACGATCGCCCGTTTGTCGCCGGTGATTGGGGTGCGCGCCGCCGAAATTCAGCGCAAATTGGAACGGGAGGGGTACAACTCCCCGAGCTTGGTGCGGGTGAGCGGGCCGATTCCCCCCGCAGCCGTCACGTTTTTGGCCGAACACGCCGCCGCGTTTCCGGGGGTGCAGGTGGATCCGGAAGCCGTGCGGTTGTATCCCCACGGTGACACGGCGGCCCATGTGTTGGGCTACACCGGGCCCATCGATGCAGAAGATTTGACCCGCCTTCAGGACAAGGGCTACCGCCTACGGGATGTGCTGGGGAAGGCTGGGGTGGAAATGGGTCTGGAGTCTTGGCTACGGGGCGAATGGGGCGGTCAGCAGGTGGAAGTGGATGCTTCCGGGCGGGTGATCCGGGTACTGGGGGAAAAACCGCCCAAACCCGGCAATTCCCTGCGGTTGACCCTCGATTTGCGCCTGCAAAAAGCCGCCGAAGCCATTCTGGGGGAAACCAAGGGGGCGATCGTGGCGATCGATCCCCGCAACGGTGAGGTGTTGGCCATGGCCAGTTGGCCCAAGTACAACCCCAACATTTTTTCCGGGCCGATCGCCGAGTCTACCTGGCAAGCCCTCCAATCCCAAGACAATCCGTTCCTCAATCGGGCGTTGCGGGCCTTTCCCCCCGCCAGTACGTTTAAGGTGGTAACCGCCGTCGCGGGTCTGGAATCCGGCAAGTTTGGCATCCACGACTATTTGCCCACATTTCCCTATTTGGAATTCGGCGGCATTCGGTTTTGGGACAACAACCGGGCGGGATTTGGCACCATTGGTTTCGCGGAGGCCATGGCCTACAGCAGCAACACCTTTTTTGGTCAGGTGGGGCAACGGGTAGGAATCGAAACCCTGGCGGCTTGGGCCCACCGCTTCGGCTTTGGCAGCCGCACCGGCATTGAATTGGCCCCCGAAGAAAGCACCGGTCTGGTACCCGACCCCCCATGGAAAGAAGCGGTGTTGAAAGAACCTTGGTACATCGGCAACACCATCAATACTTCCATCGGCCAAGGGGATGTCCAAGCCACCCCCCTCCAGGTGGCCGTGATGACCGCCGCGATCGCCAACGGCGGTTATGTGGTGACTCCCCACCTGAATTTGGATGCTCCCGCCGCGAAAATTCCCCGGCGATCGCTCGGGTTGCGCCCGGAGACCCTGACCAAATTGCAGGAATCTTTGCGGGCGGTGTTTGAATACGGTACCGCCCAATCCCTGTACGGCACCGTGGCGTGGGCTGGCAAATCGGGTACTGCCGAGGATCCGCCTCGACCGCACCACGCTTGGTTTACCGCCTACGGGCCCACCGATCGCCCCCAAATTGCTGTGGCGGTCTTTGTGGAAAATGCGGGCGGCGGTGGCAGCACGGTGGCGGGCCCCATGGCCGTCGCTGTCATGGAGGCCTATCTGAAACCTTGAACGGCTCCCCCCAAAATCCCAAACCACCGCAAACGCCAAAAATAACGCCAAAAATGCAGCTCTCCGTTCCGTAGAACACCAGACGGTGATCTTTGGCGTGAGCTGCATTCTTTTCAAGAGTTTTTTTCCGCAGCCTCAGAGGAAACCCGGGTTAAAACCCCCATTTTCAATTACTTCTAATGGCTTCCAACTCAGAGGTACACCCAAACAGACGGTACAACCCACAACCAGACTAGATGATGCCCCAGAAGTGCAAGACACCCTGACCCGTGGCCAGTTCGGTGGCCAACGCCGCGATAAAGCCGATCATCGCCAACCGACCGTTCCAGTTTTCCGCACCCGACGTAAAGCCCCAGCTCCAATTGTTCCGGTTTTCGTTTTCCATGGTTTTGTCCTCGCGTGTCCTTGGTACTGTAACAAAGATCTTGACGTTTTGCAATATATCTTTACAAGAATCCAAAGAAAACGTGAAGGGGGGTTAGAGGAGACTCAGGGTGTGGCGATAGCGGTGGTCTTCGAGGGAGCGATCGCCGTAGACCCCGGCAATTTGTTCGAGGCAACACCGAATCGCGAAGTCCTCAAATTCGGCGGGGGGCACACCAAACATGTCGTGGAAGGTGGCAGGGGTAACCCGACAGAACCGGGGGCGCTGCCCATAGATGGTGCAGGTGCGTTCGGCCCGATCGTAGTGGCGACACCAGCCATCCGGCCCCACCATGGCTAGGTAGGTATCCAATTCGGCGGGGGTGAGGTAGTCCGCCAGATCGGGGCGATCGGCGGGATCGAGGTGGCAACAGGCCCCACAACCCCGCATACATTGCCATTTCATGCTTAATCTTCTTCTTCGTCCTCTTCGCCTTCGTCTCCCTCGTCCAGCATCAGGTAATCGGCATCGTCGTCGAACCGGGCCCAATCTTCGGCGATCGTGAAGAACAGCGATTTGGCGAGGTTGATATCCAGATCGTCGCTGAGGGTGGCGACCACCCGGGGTTCGTCTTCCGGAAAGGTGTATTCGATGGTGTAGCCGCCATCTTCGACCGCACGATGGCGCAGGGCCAAGTAACTGCCTTCATCAAACGACAGACCAAGAATCACGTCGGGCTGGGTTTCGGCGCTCATGGGGTTCGCTATGCTGGAGGGCGACCTCACTCTACCATTGCCGGTACCCATGGAACCCCTCCTACCTCAAGTCTTGGCGCGGCTGCCGCAGTGGGGCGATCGCCCTGCTGTCGTCACAGCCCAACAAACCTGGAGCTACCGCCAGTTGGTGCAGCGGGCCCAGGCGATCGC
>DMPD01000232.1 GCA_003456125.1 Cyanobacteria bacterium UBA8156
CACGACGCTCTTCCGATCTCACCGCCAAGAGGGCCGCCCCGCCAAACCGTCGGGAACCCGCCACCACCAACAACCGCCCGTTTTGGTACTTGTGGGACTGGGGCAACGGGCGATCGAAGGCGATCCTCGGATTCATTAGCGTTTCCGCGTTGGGTGGCACCAGATGGGCCGGCACCCCCCAATCCAGCCGTTCCAGCACCCCGACGTAGGGCACCGCCGCTTCCTGCCACAGTCCCCGTTTCCAAAGTCCCAAACACAACGTGCGATCGGCCCGCAGGGTTTCCCCTAGGGGCACCCCCCGATCGCTGTCCAACCCCGAAGGCAGATCGATCGCCACCTTGGGTACCGGCCAAGCATTCACTTGGGCGATCGCCGCCGCCAAAGAGTCCGTCGGGGGGCGCGTTATCCCCAGCCCCAACAACCCGTCCACCACCAAATCGCAAGCGGCCAAAGCTGACAGTGGTTGATGGACAAGACCCAAAAACTCTCCATAACGGGCGTGGTCTTGAGGCAGCAGTGCGGCACTGGGTACCGGCTGATGGAGGGCCGCCGTGCGCCCCTGGAGATGCAACTCGCGAGCCACGACCAACGCATCGCCGCCGTTGTGGCCCGGCCCCACCAACACCCCCACCCGCGGAAAGCGATCGCGTGGGTAAAGCTCCGCCATGCGCTGGGCGATCTGCAGGGCCGCCTTTTCCATCAGGGCCGCCGGGGGCATCCCCGCCGCAAACAGAGTCTGTTCGAGCGCCCGCATTTGGGCCGCCGTCACCAACACCCGGTGGGGGTCAACCATACCAAAATTGCTAGGATTGGCCCCAGTGTACGCGCTGCAATTATGGCCTATTCGATTGTTACCAATGTTTGCGAAGGGGCGGCGGTCTGTGCCCCCGCCTGTCCGGTTGCCTGCATTCATCCCGGCGCCGGCGCCAATGCCAAAGGCACCGTCTGGTACTGGATCGACCGCGACGTGTGCATCGATTGCGGCGTATGCCTGGAAGTGTGTCCGGTACAGGGGGCCGTATTGCCCTATCCCAGCGCCGAACAACAACCCCCCATTGCGCTACACTAGGGCCGCCCCGCCCGTCGGGGCATTTTCTATGGGAAACCGCCATGAGTCATCCTCTGATTCCCCAACTCCAAACCATGGCCATGGAAATGGCCGCCCCCCTGGGACTGGAAGTCGTGGAGGTGTATTACCACACCCACAAAAATCCGGCCGTGGTGCGGGTCGACATTCGCCATCCCGATCGCCCCACCGGCCTGGACGACTGCGAAGCCCTGAGCCGAACCCTCGAAGCACGGTTGGATGCCGAAGATTGCATCCCCCATGCCTACACCCTGGAGATTTCCAGCCCGGGGATCGATCGCCGGCTGGAGAGCGATCGGGATTTTGCGGTATTTCGGGGCTTTCCGGTACGGGTACAGGGGCCGGGCTCGCAACAGTGGCGGGGTACCCTCTTGGGTCGGGACGAAACCCACATTTTGTTGAACCAGAAGGGACGCACCATCAAGGTAGCCCGGACGGATGCCGCCCATGTGGAATTGGCCTAAAACGCAAACTCACAATTCAATAGGAGAAACAGGCGATGTCGTTGCTGAAATTGCCGGGACTGGGCGAGTACATCTTGGAAATGAGTGATAAATGGAATCTGCCCAAACACGCCGTCCAGACCGCCTTGCAAGAAGCCCTGTTGAAGGGGTACGAGCGCTATCGCAAGACCTACCGCCCCGAAGGCTTGGAGTTTGACGAGCAATACTTTGAGAATTTTGAGGTGGAGGTCGATCTCGAAAGCGAAGGATTTCGGGTGTTGGCCACCAAGACCATTGTCGAAGACGTAACCAACGAGGATTTGGAAATCGCCTTGGCGGCGGTGCAAGAAGTGGCCCCCGAAGCCCAGGCGGGGGGCACCGTGGTGGTGGATGTCACCCCCGAACAGGGGGATTTTGGGCGGATGGCCGCCATGCAAACCAAACAGGTGCTCACCCAAAAGTTGCGCGATCAGCAACGCCGCCTCACCCAAGAAGAATTTCAGGCGTTGGAAGGCTCGGTCATTGTGGGCAAAATCCTGCGGTTGGAACGGGGCTCGGTAATCCTGGAAATCGACAACGGGTATGGCCAAGTGGCGGAAGCCGAGTTGCCCCGACGGGAGCAGATGTCGAGTGAGGTACCTCACTACAAACCGGGGACCAACCTCAAGGTGTACCTCAAAAAAATCCATGAGGGGTCACGGCGGGGGCCCCAACTGGTGGTATCGCGCACCGATGCGGCCTTGGTGGTGAACCTCTTTTACAAAGAAGTGCCGGAAATCGAGGACGAGGTGGTGCGGATCGTGGCGGTGGCCCGGGAAGCGAATCCTCCCACCCGCTCGGTGGGGCCCCGCACCAAAATTGCCGTGGATACGGTGGAACGGGATGTGGATCCGGTGGGGGCTTGCATCGGCGCCAAGGGTTCCCGCATTCAAGCGGTTGTGGCGGAATTGCGGGGGGAAAAAATCGATGCCATTCGCTGGTCTCCTGACCCGGCTACCTACATCGCCAATGCCCTCAGCCCCGCCCGCATTCAAGAAGTGCGGCTGATGGATGCCGAAGAGCGGCAAGCCCATGTCTTGGTGAACGAAGACCAACTCAGTTTGGCGATCGGCAAGGAAGGACAAAACGTGCGGTTGGCGGCCCGCCTCACCGGTTGGAAAATCGACATCCGGGAAGCCAGTACCTACGATCGCGCGGCCGAAGATGCCAAAGCCGAAGCTGCGGCCGAAGCCCGTCGGGAAAGGGAAGCCGAGGCCGCGGATCTCGACGAAGAAGGGTAGTGGCCCCCAAAGATCATCGACGGTGCGTCAGTTGCCGGCGGCTGGCACCCCGCACAGAATTCTGGCGGGTGGTGCGGCTGGCCGGCGGTCGTGAAGTGGTTTGGGATCGGCAGGAGCCCCGCACCCCGGGCCGAGCGGCCTACCTCTGCCCCTGTGCCGCCTGTCTGACGGAGGCCCAGAAAAAGCGTCGATTGGAACGGGCCCTCAAAACCCCGGTTCCGCCCACCCTTTGGCCCCAGTGGTGGGAGCAACTGGCGGCCCTTTGCCCCCAAGCGGCGAAGGAGCCCAGTGCCGTTCTGTCGCTTGATTTGGAAACCGTTGCCTTCACCCCCGACCCCTCTTCCCGAACGGAGGTGGAGAGTTAAAAAAAATAAACCCGGAGACTACGCCGATCCCAAGCATCCCTTAGTGCTGCTGCCTTCCGGCCCTGACACGGTTCAGGCGTTGAAATTGCATAGATCCGGGCTTTTGTTATTCTAGCAGCATGAAGCAGCGATTGGACATGTTGTTGGTGGAGCGGGGTCTGGCGGTCTCCCGGGAACAGGCCCAAAAGTACATTCGGGCCGGCTGGGTGCGATCCATCGATAAGGTGCTCGATAAACCCGGCATGGCGATCGCCACCGATGCGGTGCTTTCGGTACAGCAACAAGCGCCCTATGTATCGCGGGGAGGGGAAAAGCTGGCGGGGGCCCTGGCGGTTTTGGGGATAACCGTCGCCGATCGCGTGTGTTTGGATGCGGGAATTTCCACCGGTGGCTTTACCGACTGCCTGTTGCAGGGGGGGGCCCGGCAAGTCTGGGGCATTGATGTGGGGTATGGTCAGGTGGCCTGGCCGGTGCGATCCGATCCCCGGGTGATCCTCAAAGAACGTACCAACCTCCGCTACTTACGCCCCGAAGACCTTTACCAACCCACGGATGTCCGTCCCAATTTGGCGGTGGCCGATCTCTCGTTTATCTCCCTCACCAAAATTCTGCCCGCCCTCTGGGATTTGGTAGTACCCCCCAAAGAAACCCTGTTGTTGGTAAAACCGCAGTTTGAATGCGGCCGCGATCGCGTGGGCAAAAACGGCATTGTGCGGGATCCCCAAGCCCGGGCCGAGGCGATCGCCCAGGTTAGTACGGCCGCCCAGGCCTTGGGTTGGCGGCATCGGGGCCATACCCGCTCCCCGCTGCCGGGGCGTACCGGTAACTGGGAATACTGGCTCTGGCTGGCGGACGACGGCGACGAGGCACCGCCGCCAACCACCTGGCAGGCCTTGGCCGCCGATCCCGTACCATAGGAAGCAGTACCTATATGGATTTGACGTGACGACCCTTTCCCTAGAAGCCGTGCGGGCGGCGATCGCCCAAATCAACGAGGGGGGCATTTCCCTCGGCGACGATCGCTACGTTCAAGATTTCACCCTGCGCCCCGACAACATTGTCGGGTTCGCCATCCGCTTGCCCCAGATTAGCGATCCCCGCCGCGATCCCTTAATCAACGCGGCCAAAACCGTGATTCGCGATCGCTTTCCCGAGGTGAAGGATGTGTGGGTGAAGGTGCTGGAAGACCCGGCATTGGCACCGCCCCCCAATCCGGCGGAGTTGCCCGGTACCGGCAAAGTGCGCCACATCCTGGCCGTCTCCAGTGGCAAAGGGGGCGTGGGCAAAACCACGGTTTCGGTCAATCTGGCAGTGGCCTTGGCCGATATGGGCCACAAAGTGGGGATTTTGGATACGGATATCTACGGCCCCAACGTACCGCTGATGTTTGGTCTCGAAGATTATCGGTTCACCCCCGATAATTTTGTGGAGGAAAATGGGGTGATGGTGGTCGAACCGGCTTTTAATTACGGGGTGAAAATTGTGTCCCGGACGTTCACCCAGTACGGCAGTCAGCCCCTGCCCTGGCGCGGGCCGATGCTCCACGGCATCATCCGCCAGTTCCTGTCGGCCCAAATTCGCTGGGGAGAACTGGATTACCTGATTGTGGATTTGCCCCCCGGTACCGGCGATGCCCAAATGACCCTGATCCAAGCCATTGCCCTGGCCGGTGCCTTGATCGTGACCACGCCCCAGGCCGTGGCCCTGCTGGATGCCCAAAAGGGACTGCAAATGTTTCTGAATATGGGGGTGCCGGTGTTGGGGGCGATCGAAAACATGAGCTATTTTGTGCCTCCCGATCTCCCCGATCGCCGCTACGACATTTTTGGTTCCGGCGGCGGCCACAAAACGGCGGAGACCCTCGGCCTGCCGGTACTGGGTTGCATTCCCCTGGAAATGGCCCTCCGGGAAGGGGGCGATCGGGGGGTGCCCCTGGTGCTTTCGACACCCCATAGCCCCGCTGCCCAAGCCCTGTGCGCGACGGCGCAGGCCGTACGCGAAGCACTACCCTAGTTGCCCTTTGGGGTTGGCTCCCACCCCCGGCCCCTCTTCCGTTTTGGGAGAGGGGAGCCAGAAATCCTTACGGAAGTCCCTCTCCTCCCGTGGGAGAGAGAGCTAGGGTGAGGGGCGGGACAAAGCTAGGAGTTTTTTGCGGTTTTCTTGGCTTTGGCTTTTTCCCGCTCTTGGGCCCGTCGCGCCGCAGCCTTGGCTTCTTTTTCGGCCTGGGCTGCCCGATATTCCTCTTCCCGCCGCTCTTCGTCTTTCTTGGTGAGGTAATAGGCGTAATCCCCGTTGTAGGGGTGCAATTCGCCGTCCCGCACCTCCACAATCCGGTTGGCGACCTGGGAAATAAAATAGCGATCGTGGGATACCAGCACCACGGTGCCCTCTTCATAACCGCGCAAAGCTGCTTCCAACATTTCTTTGGCGGGGATATCCAGGTGATTGGTCGGCTCGTCCAACACCAAAAAATTAAGGGGTGTGAGAAACAAACGGGCTAGGGCCAATCGTGCTTTTTCACCGCCGCTGATGTCCTTCACTTTCTTGAACACCGTATCACCGCTAAACAAAAATTGCCCCAGTACGGTGCGAATTTCTTGGTTGGTGAGATCGGGGAAAGCCGATTGCAGGGTCTCAAATACGGTTTTGTGCAAGTCCAAAGCTTCGGCCTGATTTTGTTCAAAATACCCCGGCAAGACGTT
>DMPD01000081.1 GCA_003456125.1 Cyanobacteria bacterium UBA8156
CCGATGGGCGAACAAGCGCCGGGCCGCCTGCAGGATTTTGCTGCGGGTGTCGGTTTCCGGTAGGGGGTAGCGTTTGACCAACGATCGGCCGCCGTTTTGGCTCAACACTTGGCCCGTCCCGCTCTCCGAAGTATGCGCCGTATTCACAGTATTTCTCCCCATGGTTAACCTTGCCGCAAATTCCTAGACCTGCCTTTCCCTGGGCGTATCCGCCCTTCCTACCCATGGATGACGCGATGGACAGTCGATGGGGATATTCCGTTGTAAACTACGAGTAAACCACGAGCAATCCGGACTGGATCTGCCCTGATTTTGGTACCCTTCCCTTCTGAGGCATTTTTTGGATACTTTTTGGGCGCTTTTGGGGGACACTTTTTGGGGACACCTTGCCCTTAAAGTTCCCGTTGGGGTGAAGGTCTCCCCTCGGTCACAGCTTCGGGCTGAATGTTACAATGAGGGTTGGCCGAATTCAGTGGGACGCTCATCATTCTTAACGTTAACCCCGAAATTCGGGGGCAATTCTTCAGCGGTTCTTTAGAATCTGGTTGGCAGGATGCGAGCAGGCGGCATGGGAGAGGAGGCGCAAGAGGCAGCGCGGTTGAAGGATTTGTTGCCGGCTTCGTGGCGGATGGAGACCCAAGTATCGCCTCGGGCGGAACATCCGGCGGCGATCGCCAGTACGCCATTGCTCCCTTGGCAGCGTACGTGCCGGGTGTCGTTGAATTTTAAGAAGTGGGTGCAGTTTGCGCCGGTGCAGCGGGAGTTGTTGTTTTTGCGGGAGGTGGCTTGGCGGCAACAAACCCGCTGGTTGCAGGTCGGGCCCTTGCAGGGGGTGTTGGGGTTTGGGGCGTTGGTGGCGATTGTTGAGGGCACCCAGGTGGATTTGACCGGGATAGCCGGCGGTGCGTTGTTGGTGTTGGTGGCGGGGAACCAACTGTGGCGACGGCAGCGCAGCGTGGCAATGGAATTTGCGGCCGATCAAGAGGCGATCGCCGTGGCCCGGAAGCGGGGGTACACCGAAGCGGCAGCGGTGCAAGCGCTGTTATCGGCCCTGGAGGAGGCGTGGCGATTGGAGGGGCGGCGGGGGCCTTCTTTTACGGAAGCGACCCGGATGCAGGCTTTGCGGGCCCAGCTGGGGGGGGAAACGCCCCCGATTGGCACCGCTACGGTTTGGGAATAGGGCCCAGGGCTTGGGGGTCGGCGGCGAGGAGGTGGTGCAAACTGCGGCGCATCCCTTCGGTGAGGGCAATGGCGGGTTGGTACCCCAGTTCCCGCTGGGCTTTGGCGATGGTACAGGCGATGGTTTGGTTCATCTCCGAGAGGACATGGATTTTTGGGTGGTATAGCCCCAGGGTTTGGAGGCTCCAATCGACGGCGTAGGCGGCGGTGCTGACCCAGTCTGGAAGATGCCAGCGGCGGTGGGCACAGGGGCGATCGAACTCGGTGTCCAGGAGGTGCTCCACGGTGTCCACAATTTCGTGGGTGGGGTAGGGCCGTTCATCGGCGATCCAGTAGGTTTGACCGTTGGCGTGGGGGGTGGTGGCCGCCAGCAGCAGGCCCTGGCAGAGGTTTTCGAGGTAGACCATCGATCGCCGGTTTTGGCCGTTGCCCACGATGGGCATGCGTCCTTCGCGGATCATCCGAAAGAACAGGGTTTGGCGGGGGGGCTGAAACGGCCCGTAGAACCAGGGGGCCCGGACAATGACCGTCTCCAGACCGGTGCGGTGATGGATTTCCTGCACCGTTTGTTCCATCTGCATTTTGGAGCGCCCGTAGTTCAGGTAGGGGCGGTAGGGGGAGGTTTCGTCGAAGCGGTGGTCGGGGTAAGGGTTGCACCCGCAGGGGGAATTGGAGGAGACCACCACCACCCGTTGCACACCGGCGGCCTGGGCGGCCTGCAGGAGGTTGCGGGTGCCCTGCACGTTGATGCTGTAGAAATCGGCGACGCGGCGGGGATGAATCACGCCCGCCAAATGAAACAGGACGGCGCCGGTGGCCCCCTCACACAGGGCGGCGCCGGCGGCGGGGTCTCGGACATCGCCGATCGCGTGGCGATCGCCGGAAGAGGCTTCTTGGGGCAACACCAAGCCCCGCACCGGTACCGCGAGGGGGGCCAAGGCCGCTTGGAGGTTGCGGCCCAACCAACCGGCGATCCCGGTCACCAAGACTTGCGAAAACGGCCAGGATGGCAGATGGCTAACCATAGGGTTCAGGATTTGTGGAGGGGACTGTAGGGCAATTGCTGGGTGGGTTCCAATCGTAAACCCGCGATGGATTTGCGGGCAAAGGCGTATTCGCGGGTCTGCCACAACGGAATAAACGGTACATCGGCGGCGGCGATCGCCTGGATTTGGCGCAGTTGTTGGGTGCGGCGGGCGCGATCGCCCTCCTGTCGTTGTTGGGCCAGCAGGGCATTGATTTTGGGGTTGTGGTAAAAGGTGCCCTGGAAATGGGAAGCCCCCTCCACGCAAAGGTTGGCGCGGGCTTGGGTACAACCCAGAAAG
>DMPD01000129.1 GCA_003456125.1 Cyanobacteria bacterium UBA8156
TGGCCCTCATCCAAGCCGAACGGTACGCCGAAGCCCGCTCGGTGTTGCAGGAAGCCTTGGCCCTGCGCCCCGGCTACGCCGAAGCCTGGATCAACCTGGGGGTATCTTGCAACAAAGAAGAACGGTACGCCGAAGCCATTGGCTACTTTCAAGAGGCGATCGCCGCCAAACCGGAGTTTATTCCCGCCTATTTGAATCTGGGGTTGGCCCAGGCCATGCAAGAAGATTTGGCGGGGGCGATCGCCACCTTCCGGGAAATCCTCCGGCACAAACCCGATCATCCCGATGCCCACATGAACGTGGGGTTGGCCTTGCTGGGCTTAGGAGAATCGGCCCAAGGTTGGGCCGAATACGAATGGCGGCATTTTATCCAGGAATACAACTCCCGGCGGCACCACCTCAAACAACCCCTCTGGGACGGCAAGCCCCATCCCGGCACGTTGTTGGTTTATACCGAGCAGGGGTTAGGGGACTGCATTCAGTTTTTGCGGTTTTTGGCCCTGGTCAAACCACGGGTGGGACGGTTGGTGGTGGAAGGCAACCAGAAAATTTTGCGATCGCTCCTGGAAATCGTGCCGGAAATCGACACGGTGATTTGCATCGGCGACGAGTTGCCCCCCTACGACGTGCATTACCCGCTGATGAGTTTGCCGTTTTTGTTGGGGGCAGGTGCCCAAACCTTGGGGGAGCGGGTGCCCTATTTGCCGGTGCCGACCGGGGCCCAATTGCCTGTCCGGTCGGGGATGAAGGTGGGAATCGTCTGGACGGCCAACTTGGGGAATCCCACCACGGGCAAAAAACGCACCCTTCCTTTGGCCCAGTTCCAGCGGTTGCTGGGCACTCCCGACGTGCAGTTTTACAGCCTGCAACCGGACATTCTGGAGCACGAAAAACCCCTCGTGGCCACCTGGGGCGAAAAATTGGTGGATTTGGGGCCCCACCTCCAAGAACTCACCGATGCCTTGGCGCTGATTTCGCCCTTGGATTTGGTGGTGACCGTAGACACGATGGTGGCGCACCTGGCAGGGGCGATCGGCAAGCCGGTGTGGGTGTTGTTGCCGCCGGCCCCCGATTGGCGCTGGTTGTTGGATCGGGAACACACGGCTTGGTACCCGTCCATGCGCCTGTTTCGGCGGGGCTTGGAGGAGAGTTGGGAACCCCTCTTGGATCGGGTGCAGCGTTCTTTGCAGGCATGGGTCGGGCAACGTCAACAGCAGCAAGAAATTCAGCGGTATGAGGACATGCGGGCCACCCGGCCCCAAGATGTGGGGGTGCTCAACAACTTGGCGACCCTTTGCATTGCCACCGGGCAGCCCGATCGCGCTGTACCGTTGCTGCGGGAAGCACTGAAACACCAACCGAATTTGGCGGAAGTCCATCTCAATTTGGGGACGGCCCTGCTGGCCACCGGCCAATGGGACAAAGCCTGGCCCCACTACCAACGGCGGTGGGAAGTGGCGGCCTTTCGGGATCACAACTTTGCCTGTCCGATCGCCGCCCCGCTCTGGGACGGACGGGAAGACTTGACAGGCAAAACCCTTTATGTTCATGCCGAGCAGGGCTATGGCGATACCCTGCAATTTTGCCGCTACTTGCCAAAACTGAGCGAGACCGGGGCCCGCTTGCACCTGGGCTGTTCGCCGGCCCTGGCCCCTTTGCTGGGCGCGTTCCCCGTAACCTTGCACACCGTGGCGACGGAAGTGCCCCCCTGCGATCGCCGGGTGTATTTGGCGGATTTGCCCCAAATGTTCGGGGTTTTGGCGGCCCCTTACTTGACGACGCCCCCCAAACTTCTTGCCCTCACCCCCAGCCCCGCTCCCAAGGAGAGAGAGGGGAGTAAGAAACATTGGGGGGTGGTGTGGCGCACCAATTCCCGCCATCCGACGGCGGCCGAGCGTTCCTGCGGGTTGGGGCATCTGCAGCGGTTGTTTCGGGCCCCCGACAGCCATTTTTGGGTGTTGCAAACCGAGTTGCTGCCCTGGGAACGGGAACAGTTGGCTCTGTATGCCAACGTGACCATTGTCGAGTCCCTGTCGGATTTTGGCGAGACGGCCGCTTGGGTAGCGGCGGTGGATGGGGTGATTACGGTGGACACGGCGATCGCCCATTTGGCGGGGGCGTTGGGGAAACCGGTGTGGGTGTTGCTGCCCCACGTAGCCGACTGGCGCTGGGGTCAGCACGAAACCAGTGTTTGGTATGCCACGGCGCGGTTGTGGCGGCAACCGGCCCCCGGCGATTGGGACAGCGTGATGGCACGGTTGGCGCTGATGTTGGGGGTACCGGGGTCAACGGAACGGGCCCCCCGGTTTTGGCAAGTGGGGGGCGAGCGCTACCAGCAGGGGGATGGCGGCGGTGCCGCCCGGGCTTGGCGGTGGGGGGCCTGCCACGATCGCGAGGGTCAATTGCGGGATTTATGGCTGAACCTGGGGAATTTGCTGGGGCAACAAAACCGCCTCGAAGAAGCGATTTTTTATCTGGAGCGGGCGGTGGCGGCCCATCCGGGCGATCGCCCCCTGGCCGAGACCTTGGCCAGGGCTTGGTACAACCTGGGAAACCGTCATCAAGAGGGCGAAGCCTGGGCTGCATCCATTCGTTGTTACGAAACCGCCTTGGGCTACAACCCCCAGGCTTACAAATGCCACACCAACTTGGGCATTGCCTGGAGCAAACACGGGGATTTGGATCGCTCGCTTCACCACTACCGCCAGGCGATCGCCCTCCATCCCCAAGAAGCCAATGCCCATGCCAACCTGGGCCATGCCCTCCAGCAAAAAGAAGACCCCACCGCCGCCACCCAAGCCTACCAGCAGGCCCTGGCAGGGAACCCCAAGGCCGTCGAAGCCCACAACGGTTTAGCCAGCGTCCTGCGGGAACAAGGAGACCTGGAGCAAGCGTTGTTTCACCATCACCAGGCCTTGGCAGCGCAGCCGGACTACGCCAACGCCCGGTTTAACTTGGCGCAAACCCTGTTGCTGGCCGGTCGGTATCGGGAGGGCTGGGAAGCCTACGAAGCCCGCTTCGGCAGCAGTCAATTTCAGAAATGGGGCTGGGTCGAGCCGGATTTTCTCCAGCCGGTGTGGGATGGCTCCGACTTGTGGGGAAAACGGATTTTTGTCTTAGCCGAACAAGGCGTGGGCGATCGCCTGCAATTGGTTCGGTTTTTCGCCATGCTGAAGGCCCAAGGGGCCACCGTGATCCACGGTTGTGCGCCCGAACTGCATCGCCTGCTGCAAACCTGTCCTTGGATCGACACGTTGGTGTTGCCGGAGGAACCCCTCCCCCCCTTCGACACCTGGATTTCGTTGCTGAGCTTGCCCCACCGTCTGGGCATCACCCTCGAAAACCTACCGGCGACGGTGCCCTATTTGTCCGTGGCAGCGTCGCTGCCGGAGTCCCTACCGGCAACACGGCAAGTGGGATTGGTCTGGGCCAGCCGTTCGGCCAGCCCCAGCGCCCAACGGCGATCGCTCCCCTTAACCACCTTGCTTCCCATTTTGCACATCCCCGATTGCACGTTTCACGCCCTGCAAAAAGACCTCACCCCCGAAGAAACCGACTTTTTGACCACCCACCACGTGCGCGATCGCCAAGCCGAACTCACGGATTTTTATGCCACCGCCCAGATTTTGCAAACCTTGGATTTGGTGATCACGGTGGATACGGCGATCGCCCATTTGGCTGGCGCTTTGGCGAAACCGGTGTGGGTGCTGTTGCACGAGGCCCCCGACTGGCGCTGGTTGCTGCAGCGGGACGACAGTCCTTGGTATCCCACAGCTCGGCTGTTTCGCCAACCCCGGCCCCACGACTGGGAAAGCGTGGCGCTGGCGATCGCCCGGGCCCTGACTCAGCCGCCGGGCATTCCCCTCGCTCTCCCTTTAGCCCAGAAGCTGTACGCCGCCGATCGGCGGGAAGAAGCCCGGGCCCAGATCGAGCCGTTGCTGGAGCAGGCACGGGTAGCCCACTGGCTGGGGGTCTTGGCCTTTCAGGAAGGGAAAACCGAGATGGCCTTGGCTTTGCTGTGGCGGGCGATCGCCCAACTCCCCAGCGACAGCGGCATCGCCCATGCGTTGGGGGGCGTGTTGGTGCGGGCCGGCCACCCCGAAGCGGCGGTGTATTGGTCGCGACGATCGCTCGTCGCAGCCCCCGACAGCATCGCCACCTGGAACAACTTGGGGAGTGCTTACGCCAGTCTGGGGCAATGGTCGGCCAGTCGCCAAGCCTACGAGCAGGCGATCGCCCTTGCGCCGGAAAACGCCGAAGCCCGGTTTGGCTTGGCCTTGATTGATTTGCGGGAACAGAAATGGCCAGCAGGGTGGGCCGGCTACGAAAGCCGATGGCAGCAAGCCAAATTCCGCCAAGAAAACCCCATGGTGCCTGACGCACCGCTCTGGCCCGGCGGCGATCCGACGGGTTTGCGGGTGTTGGTGTTGGCGGAACAGGGACTCGGCGATGCGTTGCAATTTTTGCGGTTCGTCCCCCTCCTGAAACAGCGGGGAGCCCAAGCGGTGTTTTGTGCCGTCAGCGATCCCCTGGTACCCCTGGTGCAAACCCTCCCCGGCGTGGATGGGGTCGTCCGCAACGGCGAGAGCGCCCCGCCCTTCGATGCCTGGATACCCCTGTTGAGTTTGCCCCATCGTCTGGAATGGGGAGCCGACTGGCCCGCTCCCCCCTACCTCAACGTTCCCCCCGCCGCAGTGCCCTGCGCCCTGGAAGTCGGAAAACCCCATTTGGGCTTGGTGTGGGCCAGCAAGTTGGGGCACGAAACCAGCGGCGATCGCTCCATCCCCCTGGTGCAGTTGTTGCCGTTGTTGCGGGAGCTGCGCGCCACCTACCGCTTGGTGAGTTTGCAAAAAGACATCCCCCCCGGGGATTTGCCCGCCTATCGCCGGCTCTGTCAAGAAAATGTGCTGCTGGAGGCGGGGCCCCACCTCACCGACTTGGGAGTGACCGCCGCCCTGATCGCCCAGTTGGATGGGGTGATTTCGGTGGATACCGCCGTGGCCCACCTCACGGGAGCCCTCAACCAGCCTCTGTATCTGTTGCTATCGACCCCCGGGGACTGGCGTTGGCACCGCGATCGCCCCTGGTATCCCAGCGCCCGTCTGTACCGTCAAACCCGGCGCGGGTTTTGGCAAACAGTCATCGCCCAACTGACCCAAGAGATCGGAAGAGCGTCGTGTAGG
>DMPD01000337.1:0-1396 GCA_003456125.1 Cyanobacteria bacterium UBA8156
GCGATCGCGATCAATGGGCTTGGTGACAAACCCAAACACATTCCGCTCGTTGATGGCCCGCACCAGGTCATCAATGGTGGGGTTGGCCGTCAACAAAATGCGCATGGTGTCGGGGTGACGTGCAGCCGCTAGGTGCAAGAACTCCAGCCCCGTCATTTGGGGCATGCTCTGATCGCTCAGGATCACCGCCATTTCGCCGGCTTCGGTCAGTACCTTGAAGGCTTCGGGGCCGCTGCTGGCCCGAAAAATTTCGTACTCGCCCCGAAAAATCCGGTGCAGCAAGTCCAGGTTGTTGCTGTCGTCGTCTACCAACAACAACTTCGGGAGCAGGCGATCGACTGCCGCCATGGCCGGGGTCTCAGGAACAATCTCTGTATCTAAGATACCCCATTGCGCCAATGATACAATCCGGGTGGTGTTGGAGTGAAGACATGAAGGTAGCGGTGACCGGCGGTACCGGGTTGGTGGGGGTGCGGCTGATCGAAACGTTGCATCGCTTGGGCGATCGCCCGGTGTTGTTGACCCGCGACCCGGAACGGGCCCAACGCCTGTTCCCCGCGCCGTTTTTCCCGAATGTGACGGTGGTGGGCTACAATCCTTTGCAGTTGGGGGATTGGGCCCAGGCCCTGGCGGGCTGCGACGCCGTTGTGAATTTGGCCGGGGCCCCCATTGCCGATATTCCCTGGAGCACCGCCCGCAAACAGGCGATCCGCGACAGTCGGGTGCAGGGGACGGAGGTACTGATGGCGGCGATCGCCCAGGTCAATCCCCGGCCCAAGGTATTGGTTTCGGGCAGTGCCATTGGTTACTACGGGGTGAACCCGGTCAAAGAGTTTGACGAGTACAGTTTTCCGGGGGAAGACTTTTTGGCAACGGTCTGCAAAGACTGGGAGCGAGCGGCAGACCGCGCCAGCGACTTGGGGCTGCGGGTGGTGAAGCTGCGCACCGGATTGGTGTTGGGTTACGGCGGGGTGTTGTCCCGGTTGTTGCCTTTGTTCCAAAACGGTTTGGGCGGGGTGGTTGGCAGCGGTCGCCAGTGGTTTTCTTGGATTCATCGCGACGATTTGGTCAATTTGATCGTGTTTGCCCTCACCAGCGATCGCCTTTTGGGGGCCCTCAACGGTACGGCCCCCCAGCCGGTCACCAACCGGGAGCTGACCCAAACGTTGGCCCAAGTGCTGCAAAAACCGGCGTTTTTGCCGGTACCGGCGATCGCCTTACAGGTGTTGTACGGCGAAGCCGCCATTCTGGTTTTGAACGGTCAGAAGGTTTTGCCGAAAAAGGCGCTGCAAAACGGTTTTCGGTTCGCTTATCCTGAGTTACCGATGGCCCTGCGCCAAATTTTGAGCTAGCTTTTTTGCAGCAAGCCTTGCCACCCATGAGCCCCCTATACCCA
>DMPD01000337.1:1754-4957 GCA_003456125.1 Cyanobacteria bacterium UBA8156
TGAGCCCCCTATACCCATGAGCACAGTGACCGATTGGTCGGAGATTCTAAAGAGCATTTTGGCGGGGGAGACGCTGGCGGAGGAGACCGCGGCGGCTTTGATGACGGGGTGGCTGCAGGGACACATCCCCCCCGAACTGAGCGGGGCGCTGTTGGTGGCGTTGCAGTGCCGGGGGCTGCGGGCGCGGGAGTTGGCAGCCATGGCCCGGGTGTTGCAATCCCAGAGCGTAGCCAGCGAGCCGTTTGCGGGAGAAGTATTGTTGGATACCTGTGGCACGGGGGGCGATGGCGCCCACACCTTCAACATCTCCACGGCGGTGGCGTTTGTGGCAGCGACGTTGGGGGTACCGGTGGCCAAGCACGGCAATCGGGCGGTATCGAGCAAGTCCGGCTCGGCGGATGTGTTGGAAGCCCTGGGGGTGAACCTCCAAGCGCCGGCCCCCGTGCTGCGGGCGGCCTTGGCGCAAGTGGGCATTACCTTTCTGTTTGCCCCCAACTGGCATCCTGCCATGAAGGCGATCGGGCCGATCCGTCGCAGCCTCAAAATCCGGACGGTGTTTAATGTGTTGGGCCCCCTGGTGAACCCGTTGCATCCCACGGCCCAGGTGATGGGGGTCTACGCCCCGGAGCTGGTGCCGATCGCCGCGGAAGCGTTGCAGCGGCTGGGGCGGCGGCGGGCGGTGGTGTTGCACAGCCGGGAAGGCCTGGACGAGGCGGGGGTAGGGGGCGCCGTCGAGTTGGCGGTGGTGGATCGGCAGACGATCCGCCTGGAAACCCTCATCCCGGAGGCCTTGGGGCTGCCGCCGGCCCCCTTGACGGCCTTGCAGGGGGGAGATGTGGCCGAAAATGCGGCGATTTTGCGGGCGGTGTTGCAGGGGCAGGGTACTCCGGCCCAAACCCACTGCGTGGCCCTCAACAGTGCGATCGCCCTCTATGCGGCGGGCGCTGCCGAAAACTGGCGCGACGGTCTGGCCCAAACGTTGCAATGTCTGGCCAGCGGTGCCCCGTGGCACAAACTCACGGAGTTGGTTGATTTTTTGCGGTAGTTAGACGCTTCCTAGCCATGCCTCCAAGAGTTGCTTTTGCTGGGGGGTCTGTTGTTCCGGAGGCACCGACATCACCACGTACCGTTCTTTGCGGGGGGCCGCCAAGGTCAGTGCGGTTTGGTACAGGCGGCGATCGCGAAAATAGGTGACTTCTAGGGTGACCCCGGCTTCATGGCGTTTGAGGTGTTCCTCCCAGGTGCTGCTGTCCACCTGAAACCCATCCAGGGCCAAAATTTCGTCTTCGGGGTCTAACCCGGCCCGGCGGGCGGGGGAATCCGCCAACACCTGACGAACGGTGGTCTTGCCGCTGTGCAAAATCAAACCGGTGTCGGGGGGGCGATCGCCGGTATCCGCAGCCACCACCTGCAAGCCAAAGGGTTCCAGGTAGCGGTTGTAATCCAGTTCGGCGGTTCCGTACAGATACTTTTCCCAGAAATGGGAGAGGTCGAGGCCGGCGATCGCCTCCATACCCGCCAGCAATTCGGCATCGGTGTACCCCACGCCGGTCTGGCCGTAGGTCTGCCACAGCCAGGGCCATACTTCATCCAGGGAATGGCCGGCGGCCCGCATCGCCAAGTCCAACAGCAGGCACACCAGTTCCCCTTTCAGGTAGTAGGAAACCTGGGCGTTGACGCTTTCGGCATCGGGACGGTACAGCTTGATCCAGGCTTCCAGACTGGCATCCCACAGGGAATGGTGCTGGCGACCCGGGGTGGTCTGCAACCGGGAGATGCTTTCCCCCAACAGTTGCCAGAAAAAAGCCCGATCGTAGAGCCCCGCCCGTAGCGGCAGGAGTTGGTCGTAGTAACTGGTAGCCCCTTCGGCAAACCACAGGGCGTGGGTGTAATCTTCGCGATCGTAGTCGTAGCGTTCAAAGGCTTTGGGGCGGATGCGCCGCACGTTCCACACATGGAAAAATTCGTGGGCCACCAAATTCAGAAACCGCCGGTAGCTTTCCCCCTGAAACCCAAACCGCTTGTAGATCAGGGAGCAGGCGCAATCGTGTTCCAGTCCGCCGTAGCCGTTGGCGCTCAGGGAGAGCAAAAACCAGTAGCAATCGTAGGGCACCCCCCCAAACAATTGGGCGGTGGTCTCGACAATTTTGACGGTGTCCGTCACCAACTGGGGCAAATCTAGGTTGCCGGTGCCCCACACCACCCACCTGTGGGGTTTGCCTGCCGCCGTAAATTCATACTGCTGGTGTTGACCCACCTCAAAGGGACTGTCCACCAACTCATCGTAGCGTTGGGCCCGGTAGGTGTTGGGGCCAATGCAGGGGAGCGGGGTCGCCACCTGCCAATCGGGGTCGGGCACCACCATTTTGACGACAAACGGCCGCTTTTCGTGGCCCGGCGCATACCCAAACACCGCCGCCCCGTTGAAATAGGCATGGGTGCGATCGACGTGGTTGGTGCGCACCGATAGCTCGTTGGCAAAAATGCGGTAGGTCACGCAGAGAGCCATCGGTTCGGGAACGGCGATGCGCCAGATGTTTTTGGCGGTTTTTTGCCAAATCAGCGCGGTGGAATCACTGTCGGTGACTTCAAAATCCCGGAGGTGACGGGCATATTCTCGAATCAAATACGAACCGGGAGTCCAGGTGGGGAGGTGAAAATTGAGCACCGGCATTTCCCATGTGGGAATTTCCAACCGGATGTGCAACAGGTGATTTTCTGGCTGGGGACAGGCTACGGTGTAGCGCCAAGGGGCCAAATCCACAGGCGATCGCCCAAAACGTCTCTTCTATTGTACCGGGGGTGGCACAATACCCTGAATACCTACCAAAGGCGATCGATGGGGCAAGGACGGGGGCTAGCGAGTGCAGGGGCGACCCTGCTTTCTTTACTGGTGTGTTTGTGGTTGATGCCGATGCGGTTGCCGGGGATGACGTTGTTGGGCGGGGCCCCCCACTGGTTGTTGATGTGGGTGGTGGCCTGGAGCCTCAATCGCCCCCCGCTGCTGGCGGCGGTGGTGGGGGCCGCCGTGGGGTTGTTGCAGGATGGACTGGGGGTGCCCGGCGGCGGGTGGTGGCCCAGCCACAGCCTGGATTTGGCAGTGGCGGGGGGGGGGGGGGGCCCGCGGCCCAAGAAAACCCAAGTCCCAAAAAAATTTTTTTTTGTGTTTTTTTTTTTTTTTTTGTTGGGGGGGGGGGGGGGGG
>DMPD01000337.1:5183-5665 GCA_003456125.1 Cyanobacteria bacterium UBA8156
TGGATTTGGCAGTGGCGGGGGGCCTGACGGCCCTGCTGCAAAAGCAACGCTATGTCCAAGAAGATTTTGTCTCGGTGGCTGTGATTGTGTTTGGGATGGCGGTGGTGGTGGAAACGGTGTACGCGGTGCAGTTGTCCCTGTTGGGGTATCCCCTCACGGCGGTCTGGCTAGCCCACCAACGCAACGTGTTGGTGACGACCATCCTCACCAGCCTGTGGTCGCCGGTGGTGCATGTTCCCCTGTTGCGGCTTTGGCGATGGCTGGAGCAACCGGCGTAAGGTTTCCGGCGGGGCCCGTCCCCTTCGGCTACCGCAAGGGCAAGACCGGCTATGTGCTGGACAAACCCAAGGCGGCGGTGGTGCGGGCCTGCTTGGAACGCTATTTGTTGTACGGCTCCCTGCGGGATGCGGCCCGATACGGCAGCCGCCGGGCGGGTTACTCCCTCACTCCTTCGACCGTGGCTACTTGGTTGGGGCACCCGA
>DMPD01000024.1:0-4107 GCA_003456125.1 Cyanobacteria bacterium UBA8156
CCGGTAAATCCACCCTGCTGAAAATTTTAAGCCGCATCACCGAACCCACCACCGGCCGCATCACCATTCGGGGCCGGGTGGCTAGTTTGCTGGAAGTGGGCACCGGCTTCCACCCGGAGTTAACCGGTCGGGAAAACATCTTTCTGAACGGGGTGATTTTGGGCATGAAGCGGGAGGAAATCCAGCGCAAATTTGACGAGATTGTGGATTTTGCGGAAGTGGAGCGTTTTTTGGACACGCCCGTGAAGCACTACTCTTCGGGGATGTATGTGCGCCTGGCCTTTGCGGTGGCGGCCCACCTCGATCCGGAAATCCTGGTGGTGGACGAAGTATTGGCGGTGGGGGATGCCGCTTTTCAAAAGAAATGCCTCGGCAAAATGGAGGATGTGACCCAGGAAGGCAGAACGGTATTATTCGTAAGCCATACCATGTCGGCGATTGTGAGTTTATGCCATCGGGTACTGTGGTTGGCTCAAGGCAAGACCATGGAGGTTGGTGAACCCAACGCGATCGTGGGCCGGTATTTGTTGGCGGGGGCCGAGAAATCCGGGGAAGTGCAGGTGGCAGTGTCCAGCAACCCCGATCCCCGCTTTTGCCTCAAGGCCTTGCGTTTACGCAATGAATTGGGTGAAATCACTTCGGTATTTGATGTCCTCAAGCCTATTGTGCTTGAAATGGATTACAGCCTATCCGCCCACATCGCCAACCTGGAAATGTCTTTGCGTATCACCAACAGCAGCGGTGCAATCGTTTGCACCACAGATCGCTCTCAATCCCTACACCAGCCTTTGGCAACGGGTTACAATTGTGTCTCCGTTCAAATTCCCGCCCTGTTTTTGGTGCCTGGAATATACAGCATTTCTCTAGCAGCTCACGTGCCAGCCAAGGAAATAGTGGGCTTTTACGAAGATTTGCTGAGCTTGGAAATTGAAGAAACCGGGAGTCCTATGGCAGTTCACCATGGCAGAAATTATGGTATGGTTTTTGCGCATTGGATTTGGCGAGAACAGGTATAGATATCATGAATTTATTCTCTTATCTTAAGTCAATTGCTCGTAAGGTTGGAGGTCGAGACTTATATCCACAATTGTCAACCCAAGTATCTATCTTGACAAATCAAGTTTCCAACTTGGAGCTGCATTTGCAAAAATTAGAGACAACCCTGGGTCGGATTGAAAATCGACAGTTGGAGAGGATCTTAGAGTATGGCAGAAACTTGAAGGATTGGGAGTTTCGAGTTTTTTCCCAATCGGGACAAGATGGCATCATCCAATATCTCATTCGAAATATTGATATTCCTCAGCCCATATTTGTGGAATTTGGTGTGCAGGACTATCGAGAAGCCAATACCCGCTTTTTGCTGCTGAACAACAACTGGTCGGGGTTGGTTATGGATGGCGATGCAGCCAACGTAGCGGCAATTCAACAGGATCCCATTTACTGGCGGCATGATCTCAAGGCGAACTGCTGCTTTATTACTGCTGAAAACATCAACGATCTTCTACATGATCGCGGTTTTGCGGGAGAAATCGGCTTGTTGTCGATCGATATTGACGGCAATGATTACTGGGTATGGCAAGCAATCACAGTAATTCAACCCGCAATTGTCATTTGCGAATACAACTTTCGCTTTGGCTGCGATCGCCATGTTGTCGTGCCTTACGATACGAATTTCGTGCGGGGAGAAGCTCATTTTTCCTGGGTTTATTACGGGGCTTCTCTACCCGCATTGTGCGAACTTGCCAATCGCAAAGGTTATGGTTTTGTTGGCTGCAACTCATTTGGTAATGATGCCTTTTTCGTCCGCAGAGACTTGCTAAAACCTCCTTTGGTTGAAATTGCACCAGCAGCGGGTTATGTGGCTGGAAAATTTCGAGAAATGCGCGATGAGTACGGCGAAATTCCTGGGTTTTCCTTCGCAGACGAATTAAAAATCCTCAAAGACTTACCTGTAGAAGAGATTTCTGGAAGTTGATAAGCCCATATCTTTAAACTACGGACATAAGATAACGTTATCATGGTCGGTATCACATCCAAGTTCCGACAGAAATAGAGGAAAATACTGAATGGGGTAGTTTACAAACTTACTCCGACGCCAAACCCAAAAATTGCTCCAGTTTTCTGAAACAAATGCACAAAACTCTTCCAATTTTGTACCGGCACGGAGCAGACCGTAGGGCCAAACCTCAATCACTGCGGGTAGATTACGAGATAGGAGCACTGAGGCACCTTGGAAAGCGTAGCCTTCATATCCTTGAATATCCATCCAAATCAGTGATAAGTCTTCAATCCAATTCTGAGGCAGCTCTGAAATCATGCTGTCTAGGGTTTTGGCTGGGACGTGGGTAACCTTTCGGTTCGATTCTTGGTACAACTCAGAGAAGCCGAGTTGATGCACATTCACAGATGCAACTTTGACACGATGATCGCCAAAGTTGCTGGTACTTAATTCAAACAGAACTTCACCCGCTTGATCTGCTGCCGCAAATGGCAAACACAAAATTTGTTGCTCAAAGCTATTGAGGGCAACATTGTATTGAAGTAGTGCAAAGTTGTTGGGTTCGGGTTCAATGGCTACGGCACGGGCGAATTCACCGGTGTGCAACATCCCAATGGATGTAATGCCAATGTTTCCACCAACGTCTAAAATTGTCCCGGTTCCTTTGGCTGAACACCGGCCGATCTCTCGAAGCAAAGCCACGGTATTTTGCATGAAATTCAGCTCAAAGCTGCCGTTAAAATAGAGACTTTGGCTGATGACTTTATCGGCTGTAGTGATTCGATACTTTCCTTGAGATGTGGAAACTTCCAAAAACGAGTTGTTGCGGCTTGCGGCTTCCCATGTCGATTGTTTTTGTTCAGCTCGAATTGAGTTGATGATTTGACGCAGCAATCGACGAAAATGCATGGGAGTAAAGTGAGCGCAGCCAACAATGCCTCTATCATACATGCAGGGGGCGATCGCGGATTTGCAACCTTGGCGGGGTAGCAAGTCTTCCCATTTGCGGGTGTTGACGCTGGCGGTGGGGGACATCGGCTATGAAGTGGCGATCACCCAACGCACGGCCCAAGGCTTGCCGCCAGTGGGAGAAACGGCGCAGGTGTTTGTGCATTTGGCGGTACGGGACGATCGCCTGGAATTGTTTGGGTTTGGGTCCCGGGCGGAGCGGGACTTTTTCCGGTTGTTGATCGGGGTTTCGGGGATTGGGGCGCAGGTGGCTTTGGCCTTGTTGGAAGCTTTGCCCCTGCCGGATTTGATTGCGGCGATTGTGGCCGGCAACACCCGAATTCTGAGTTTAACGCCGGGGGTCGGCACCAAGACCGCCGAACGCTTGACCCTCGAACTCAAAACCAAATTGGCCGATTGGCGGGAAGGCCCCAGCGGTGCGGCCGCCGTACCGGCGGATGTGGAATTGACCCTGCTGGCTTTGGGGTATACTGCACCGGAGGTAACCCAAGCGTTGAGCGCAGTGGCGGCGCAGGTGTCGGCCCGTGCCGAAGTAGAAGATTGGCTCAAGGCGGCGATCGCATGGCTGAGCAAGAACTAGAAACACAACCGAACAGCCCAAGACCGTACAGCCCAAGGCCGTACAGCCCAAGACCATGGTGGGTGTTGGGGGTGGTGGTTTTATGGCCAATGGGGGCGATCGCCGGGGTGGCGTTGGCGATGGTACGACCGGCGTGGGTGTGGCGACCCCACTGGCAGCCCACCCGCCCACAGGTGACCATCGCTGCGGAGGTCTTGTTTTTGCCCAACGGGTCTACCTTGCGGGAAACGGGAACCAACCTGCTGGATCGGGCGGCAGCCCAACTGCGGGAGACCCCCAGCCGACGGTTACGCATTTTGGCAACGGTGGTGGCCCCCGAACCCAACGCCGAAGGGGCAGTGGCTCCCCTCGAACTGGCGAGCGATCGCACCCGAGCCGTCGAAGATTACCTGCGCCAAAAAGTCCCAGTGGAGCAGATGCCCATGGTGTTCCGAGCGGCGAAGGGGAGCGATCGCCGGGTCTTGCCGTTGCGACAGGGAGAGCGCCCCGGCCGCAACACCGTTTCGATTGTGATGGTTGAGTAATGGTTACCGCGCCAAATGGGTCGCAGGGGCACCGC
>DMPD01000024.1:4427-4756 GCA_003456125.1 Cyanobacteria bacterium UBA8156
TGGGTCGCAGGGGCACCGCCCCTGGGTCTCAACAATACGGACACGCCCGTGCGATGACGGGCTGCTGGTGCAAATCAATCGAGATCACCCAATGGACATTTTGGTGGTAGGGGGGGGAGCGGCGGGGATGTTTGCCGCCATTCGGGCCGCGCGGTGTTTTCCGCAACACCGGGTCACCCTGCTCGAGGCGGGGGAGCCCCTGGTCAAAGTACGGTTGTCGGGGGGCGGGCGCTGCAACGTTACCCATGCCTGTTTTGAGCCCGCGGCCCTGATCCAGCATTACCCCAGGGGAGCCAAAGCATTGCGGGGGGCCTTCACCCGGTTTCAGC
>DMPD01000256.1 GCA_003456125.1 Cyanobacteria bacterium UBA8156
CGTACCATTGCAAAGCCAGGCGATCGCGCAAGTGATACACCAAGGATTCCGCCTGTTCGGTATGCACCTGAAAGAAGGCATCCCCCCGCAGCCGCAGCACCAACCCGGCAAAGTGTTCCTCGATCCAGTCTTGCCCGGCTAGGCAGTGGGTCACCGGGCCCAAAATTCGGTTGGTAGCCTGGGGTTGGAGGTTGAGCAAGACCCCCCGCAAACCCGGATAGCGATCGAGCCAGGCTTGGGCTTGGTCGGTGGCCCCCGGCAGGCGATCGGTGGTAGCCACCAAAGTCAGCAAAATTTGACCGGTGCGGCGACCCACCCGCAAACTCAGGTGACGCAGGTGCCCGTGGCGGGTGGTTTCGTTGTAGGGCGGCCAACTCCGCTGGGCTAGGTCGTGTTTGATCTCCGCCAAAAACACATCCAGCCGCTCGTCTTGCACCGGGCAGGCATTGAGGTTAATCAGGCGATGGCTGCCCCGTTGGTAATACCCCGCCTTGATGCCTTGGGCCCCCGCTGCCAACGGAAACGTGGCTTTGTTGCGGTAGCGGTAGGGGGCAGCCGCCCCCACAATCGGCGCGATCGCCAAGGTTTCCGGGGCAAAACCGCCCACCCGCTGCAGGGTTTGGGTCACCTGGGTTTGCTTGAGCTGGAGTTGGGTTTCGTAATTCAGGGCTTGCCAATCGCAGCCGCCGCATTTGTCCGCCACAATGCAGTGGGAACGCACCCGGGCCGGGGAGGGCGTGACCAGCCGCTGCACCTTGCCCCGGGCAAACTTCGGTTTGATTTCCGTTAACACCACCTCCAGGCGATCGCCGGGCACCGTGCCGGGCACAAACACCACCAAGTTTTCCCAGCGGCCCACGCCGTCGCCCTGTTCCGTTAAATCGGTGATCTCGATCGACACCGGGGGATTCTTCGGCAAAATAGCCATTTGTCAAGAAGGATGGGGCACCCTATCATTATGTTTTAAGGGGCTATCCTAAAAAGAGCTAGCCCGTGGTGGTGATGACTTGTCTCGATCTTTTCCTGCTTCGACCTTCTTAAGGATTGCTTCATGCCGGATGCCCCTTCTTCTGCTGTTTCCGCGCTCGACGATCGGATAGACGATCGGATAGACGATCGGATAGACGATCGGATAGACGATCGGATAGACGATCGGACATCGATTTCCTCGCCAGCGATGACCTCTGAGGGGTCGGCAGATGACTTCTTGGTGCGGTTTTGGGGGGTACGGGGCAGCATTCCCACCCCGGGCCCCTCGACGGTGCGTTACGGCGGCAATACGCCCTGTGTGGAAATGTGTTGTGGCTCCCAACGACTTGTGTTTGATGGTGGCACGGGCATCCGCCTGTTGGGGCAAAACTTGATTCGGGAATTACCGGTGGAAGCCCACATTTTTTTTACCCACAGCCACTGGGATCACATCCAAGGGTTTCCGTTTTTCACGCCGGCGTTTATTCGGGGCAATACGTTTCATATTTACGGCAAGGTGGCCCCCAACGGTGCATCCATTCGCGAACGCCTCGAAGACCAAATGTTGCACCCCAATTTTCCGGTGCCCCTGCGGATTATGGGGGCTACCCTGGTGTTTCACGACCTGGAACCCGATGCCCAATTGCAAATTGGCGATCGCGTGGCGATTGAAACCGGGATGCTCAACCATCCGGGAGAGGCCACCGGTTACCGGGTGACGTTTGGGGGCAAAACCGTGGTCTACGCCACGGACACCGAGCACTATCCCGATCGCCTGGACGGAAGTTTGCTGCATTTGGCTCGCCAAGCCGATGTGTTGATTTTGGATGCTACCTACACCGACGAAGAATACTGGTCGTCTACGTCCTCGAAGGTGGGGTGGGGGCACTCCACCTGGCAAGAAGCGGTGAAGTTGGCGCGGGCGGCAGACGTGAAGTTTTTGGTGATCTTTCACCACGATCCGGTGCACGACGATGCCTTTTTGGATCGGGTGGGAGCCGACGTGCAAACCTGTTTCCCCCACTCGACCATGGCGGTGGAAGGAATGGTGTTGGCTTTGCAGCCGGAAGGGGTACAGATTCGTCTTTGAGTCCCCTAGGCGGCCAGAGCGTGCCAATCTGCCGGGGTGTTGAGGTTGGTCAACATCGCGGCGGGACATGGGGCGATGGCTACGGGGATTTCCGACAACCAATCTTGGCAAGCCCGGCGACCGGTCGCCAAAAAACGGCGGAGGGGTTCCCGCTGACCCGCTCGATACCAACCGCAGAGGGGTTGTTGGCGTGGCAGATAGGCGGCGATCGCCGGCGATAGGTTGGGTAAGTTTTGCGCCCATCCCTGCAAAACCCTAGGCTCGAGATGGGGCAAGTCGCAGGCTAAGACCAATACCCAAGCGGTTGCGGGCACCACCGCCAAGCCCTGGGCGATCGCCGCCAAGGGCCCTTGCCCCCGGGGGTCATCCAGCCAGCGATCCGCGCCGCTGTGAGCATAGGGGCGATCGCGAGGGGCCACCAAGATCGCTTCGGTGCTGACGGTACGGGCGATCGCGCAAACATGTTGCAGCAGGGTACCCCCAGTCCACGGCAACAGGGCTTTGTCTCGGCCCAGGCGGCGGCTTTGGCCCCCCGCCAACACCAGGCTATAGCGATCGACGGCCACCCTAGACCCCAACGGGCGCAAACTGCGCCAGGGTGGTGCGCAAATCTTCAAGGCGCACCGGCTTGCCGATGTGCTCGTTCATCCCCACGGCCAAACACCGCTCGCGATCTTCTGCCATCGCGTTGGCCGTCATGGCCACGATGGGCACCGGGGGTTTGCCTTGCTGCGCTTCCCATTGCCGGATGTGTTGGGTGGCCGTCAAGCCATCCATTTCCGGCATCTGCACATCCATCAACACCAGATCAAAGGGGTTGGTCTGGACGGAGGCGATCGCCTCGTGGCCGTTGTTGGCGATGGTGGCTTGGCACCCCAGGCGACCCAGCAGCCGCACCGCCACCTTTTGATTGACGACGTTGTCTTCCACCAGCAAAATCCGCAGGTTGGCCGCTTGCGGTAGGGGAGCGGGGGGGGCCGCCGGCGCGGAGGCGGGGGGCACCACCGTTTGGACGTACACATGCAGCCGAAAGACGCTGCCGCGCGCGGGCGTGCTCTGGGCCGTGAGATCGCCCCCCATCATGCGGGCGAACCGCCGGCCAATGGGCAAACCCAAGCCGGTGCCCTCCCCCGATTTGCGGCCCGACTCCGACTGCACAAACGCATCAAAAATCTGTCCCAATTCGGTGTGGGCAATGCCAGCCCCGGTATCTTCCACTTCAAACAACAACCGGCAATAGGGCGGTGCTTCGGCCAAACAACGCACCCGCAGGGCAACCATCCCTTGCTGCGTAAACTTGATCGCATTGCCCAACAAATTGATGATCACCTGCCGCAGTTTCACCCCGTCCAACTTCACAAATTGGGGCACGTTGCGGGCGCGGTAGAACTGCAACTTCAGGTTTTTGCTCTCGGCCCGCAGCCGCAACATTTCCCGGAGGGTCTCGAGCATGGCATGCAAATCGCACTCACTGTTGTTGAGGGACACCTTGCCGGCTTCGATTTTGGCCATCTCCAACACGTCATCGATCAGCTCCAAGAGGTGTTCGCCGCTGCGGTTGATGATGTTTAGGCTTTCTTGCCAGTCTTGACGCGGTTCGTTGTCGCTGCCCAGCAGTCGGGCGAACCCCAAAATGGCATTGAGGGGCGTGCGCAGCTCGTGGCTCATGTTGGCCAAAAATTCGCTTTTGGCACGGTTGGCCACCTCGGCGGCGTTTTTGGCGGTACGGAGGGCCTCGGCGGTTTGTTTGAGATCGGTGATGTCTCGGGCAATCCAGAGCACCGTATCGTCCGCCAGCGGCGAAATGCTGGCGGTGTACCACACCTGGCGATCGTCGTGGTTGAGGGCATACTCCACTTTCAGGGGTTGATGGGCATTGAGGGCCTGCCAGATGTAGCCAATAAATTGCTGCTCGTATTGCCAGCCGAAAATCTCCCGCAGCGATTTGCCCGTCCAGACCGTGGCCCGATCGGCGGCTGTCGCCGTGGGGGCCACCTTCAGGCAGTAGCCTTGGGCATCAAACGTCAGGATGGTATCGTCCATGGTGGCAAACAAGGCCCGCAACTCGGCTTCGGTTTGCTTTTGTTTGAGGGCGGTGCCCAACTGCGCCGCCACTTGGCACACCAACTCCAACCGGCGCTCTTCTTGGGGGTGTACCCCCCGCAGGAAAAAACAAAAGATGGCCAGGGGCACCGGCGGCATCTCCTGAACCGGATTGGGGGCAAACACCGGTACGCAAAAACACGAGGAAAATCCGGCGGCGATCGCCAGATCGCGGCGCAGCAACAAGGTTTCGCCGGTGGCCAAATGCAAATCCGGGAGCCAATAGGGCTGTTTCTGTCGCCACACCCACCCAAACAAACCTTCGGCCCGGCTGAGGGTCATGCCTTCGCTGAAGTATCGAAACGACTCGATCGCGCTGAGGGACTCGGCCGTCAGTCCCATCCGATGGATGTAACGGGCTTCGTTGCACTCCAAACCACCCAAGTCTGCGGTGGGAGTCCATACTTCCCCATAGCTCCAGCCGGTGGTTTGACCGATTTGCTGGAGGGCTTGGGCCAGGGCCCCGTCGAAATCGGGGGACTGCCCGATCGCCTCGCTCAAGGCCAGCAAAAGCTGGGTTTCCAGTTCGGCTTGTTTGCGATCGCTGATGTCGTTGGCCACACACAGCAGATAGCTGACATTCTCAATTTGAATCGGTTCGGCGGCGAAAATCACGGTTTTGAGTTCCCCACTGGGACTCTGTACCTCCAGTTCCACGTTGCTGAGGCTCGGGCTTTGCCGGAAAGCACGCACGAGGCGTACCCGAGCCCCCCGCGGCAAAAACGGCAAGGACAGTGGGGAAGAACCCAAGAATTCATCGCGATCGTAGCCGGTTAACTCCCGAAAACTGGCATTCACTTCGGCGAGGTATCCATCTTCCCGCACCAGGGCAATGGCGTTGGGGCTTACCTGAAACGCCGTGGCAAATTTGATTTCGGAGAGCCGCAGGGCTGTTTCGGCCTGCTGTTGGGAGTCTTGGCGGTACGATAGGGCTTCCCGCATGGTGTCGATGGTGGAGGCCAGTTGGGCAATTTCGTCGGTGCCGTCGGCTTGCAAGCGCTGCCGTTGCCCCCTCACCAACTCCTGTACCTGGTGCTGCAAGCGGGCCAACCGCGACAACACCAGCCAATCAATCGCGATCAAGGTACCGGCAATGAACACGGTACCCACCATGGCGGTGACCGCCAGCCAAAGCCGGAGGGTTGACTCAGCTTGTTGCCAGAGGTACCGTGGACTCTCTACCCGCAACAGCACCAGCGGTTGCCGATCGATATCCTGCAACAAGGTGTAAGCGGCAATGCGATCGGGGGCGGCGATCAGGGTGACCCCCCGCTGCGCCAAGTTGTGGCTCAAGCCAATGCTGCGGATTCGGTAACGATCGGGTACGGTTTGGGCCGTTCCCTGCAGCAAATCAACCGCCAAGCGTTCTTCCGGTGGCAGGTTGTCCCGCTTGAGCTCATAGGCCGTGACCGTGAAATCTCGGTGGGAGTTGAGTTTTTGCCACCACAACGGCCGCACAATTTGGGCAAAAATGGCGGTGCCGTTGGCTGGGCCCTGGCCGTTGCTCGGCAACAGGGGGTGCCAAGCCGTCAGCAAGAGCCCCCGCTCGGTGCTCAGCAAACCCCAGTGGCGATCGGCGGCGGTGCTGCGGGCGGTAAACAAATCCTCGCGGCGTCGCCAGCGAGCCGCCAAATCAACCGGCAAGGCCAGTCGCTGCCCCTTTAGTTCGTCATACCCGGTGGCAAACGTGAGGCGGCCGTCGCTCCGGACAAAAGCAATAAAATTGACCGGCAGCTCCGTAAACTCTTCGGCTACCAAATTGGAACGAATGAATTCAGGGTTGCCGTCTTGGACAAACCGATAGGCATCGTCCCACTGGCTCCAATCGTTCCAAAATGCGGAGAACGCCTCCTGCCGGTCTTCCAGATTCTGAAGTACCCCCTCCAACCCCAGGGCGATCGCCCGGACTTCTTCTTGCTCCGCCCGGTTGCGCACCAGCCAAAACGCCAGGCCGGACAAGCTGGCAATCAATCCCATCAGTAAAGCTGCCGTCGCCAGTAAAATTTTGACCCGCAGTTTCATGATCGGCGTGGGCAAGAATCAATGCTTTATTGTACGGGGTTCGCTCGACTCAGCTTCGCTGCGATCGCCGTGGTCGAAGTGGCAATCTCGATGGGAATCAACACCAGCTTGGCACCGCAGTCCACGAGGGCCGGTGCTTCCGGCAAGGTTTCGGGGCGATAATCCCCGCCTTTGACATAAATATCAGGGCAGAGGGCGGCAATGAGTTCCGTGGCCGTGGTTTCGGCAAAAACGGTCACCCCATCCACGGCGTGCAGGGCCGCTACCACTTCCGCCCGCTGCACATCGGGTACCAGAGGCCGGGTCGGCCCCTTCAGGAAACGCACCGAAGCATCGCTGTTGATCCCCACAATCAAGGTTTTGGCAAGGGCTTTGGCCTGGGCCAGATACCGCACATGGCCGGCGTGCAGCAAATCAAAACACCCGTTGGTGAGGGCCAACGGTCGCCATGCGGCCGGGGCCGCCGTCACTAAGGCCACCAGGCGATCGCACGCCAGCACACCCACCCTAGCCACGTTCCCGACTCCCTACATCCCGCCGGAATTGGGCCCCGGCAAAGGCAATGGCCTCCACACCGCTGTAGGCCTGGGCGATCGCCCCTTCCAAATGGTCCGCTTGCCCCACCACCGTCAACACCCGGCCGCCGGCGGTGACCAAAGCCCCGTTTTTTTGTTTGGTGCCGGCATGGAATACCCGCGCCCCCAAACTCTCGGCTTTGCCCACCCCCGTAATAAACTGCCCCGCTGCACTGTGCCGGGATACCCCTCGCTGGCCAGGACGACCCCCACCGCAAACCCAGGATGCCATTGGGGCGAAATTTGACTTAACCGACCTTCGACACAGGCTAACAACAGGTCTTCGAGGGGGCTGGCCAACAACGGCAACACCACTTGGGTTTCGGGATCGCCAAAGCGACAGTTGAACTCCACCACCTGAATGCGCCCGTCGGGCCGCACCATCAACCCCGCATACAAACACCCCCGATAGTCGATACCCCGTTGCCGCAAGGCTTGTACCACCGGCCGCAAAACGGTGGCTTCGACTTTGGCCAAGCCGTC
>DMPD01000308.1 GCA_003456125.1 Cyanobacteria bacterium UBA8156
GATCTAGAGGGCGATCGGCAGGGCCACGAGGTAGAGGATTTGGTGACGGGGGACGAAATGGAGGAGGGCCCCGAAATTGGTCGCCCAGTTGAGGAGTTTGGCGGCCGCCGTCGCTTGGAGGAAATCGAAGCCGAGGAAGCCGACCAGGGCAAACGTCAGGAACGTACCGGTACCGGGGCCAAAGAAGCCATCGTAGAAGCCGAGGGTGAGGGCGATCGCGCCGATGCCCCAAATTTGGGGTTGGGAGGATTTGGGCTGGGCGGTCAAACCGAAGCGGGGGCGCAGGGCCGTAAACAGCCAGACCCCCAGCAGCAACACCAAAATCAGGGGGCGGAGCCAAGCCACCGGCAGGGAGTCCGTGAGGCGCGCTCCGATGTAGGAACCGAGGGCCGCGGCGATCGTCCCCCACCAAATGGGTCGGGGAATTCCCACCTTTTGGACGTATTGGCCTACCGCCATGGAAGTACCGGCGATCGAAGCCAGTTTGTTGGTGCCCAGCAACGCCGGCAGGGGTTGGGCCGGCAGGGTCAACAACAGCGCCGGGAATTGAATGAGACCGCCGCCGCCGGCGATCGCATCGATGGTACCGGCGGCAAAACCTGCCACCGCCACCGCTCCCCCTTGCCACCAAGTTTCCATCAGCATCCCCCGTGGGACAATACCAACCGTAGTGATGGAAGCGCGCGATGAAAACCTTTCCTACACCCGAAGCCCTGCAGCGGGTGCCCTTCAGTGCTGCCGATGCCGCCGTGATGCTGGGCACTTTGGTCTTGTTGGCGGCCATTGCCCGGGTCGGTGGAGATGCCTTCGTGCAATTTGAACCTCCGCAAATCGTACCGGCCGTTGAGCTGGATCTTCGCCAATTACCTTACTACGCCGGGCGATCGACCCTGCGCATGTTTGTGGCCTTGGTTTTTTCCACCCTGTTTACCTTTGTCTACGGTTACATTGCGGCCAACAGCCGCCGCGCTGAAAAAGTGATGGTGCCCCTCCTGGACATTTTGCAATCGGTACCGGTTTTGGGGTTTTTGTCCATCACCGTCACCGGATTCATTGCGTTGTTTCCGGGGAGCCTGTTGGGGTTGGAAGCCGCTTCCATTTTTGCCATTTTCACCAGCCAGGTCTGGAACATGACCTTTTCGTTTTACCAATCGTTGCGTACCATTCCCCGGGAACTGGACGAAGCCGCCCGGCTGTACCAATTGTCGCGGTGGCAGCGATTCACCAAATTGGAGGTGCCCTACAGCATGGTGGGGCTGCTCTGGAACGCCATGATGAGCTTTGGCGGCGGTTGGTTTTTTGTCGCCGAAAGCGAAGCGATCAGCGTGTTGAACAAAGATTACACGTTGCCCGGTCTGGGGTCTTTCGTCGCGGCGGCGATCGCCGCCGCGAACATTCCTCTATTGGGGTGGGCGGTGTTGACCATTGCCGTGGTGATTGTGGCGGTCGATCAATTGTTTTGGCGGCCGCTGATCGCCTGGTCGGACAAATTTCGGTTGGAGCAAAGCGCCTCCAGTGAACCTCCAGAATCCTGGGTGTACGAACTGCTGAAAGCGGCCCGGATTCCCCGCACCTTGGGCACCTGGCTTAGTCCTCTATGGGAAGCTAGCGATCGCCTGTTGTCGCGCCTGACGCAGTTTGGTAGCTCGGTACCAACCCCCGATCGCCCCCCTGCGGATCGATGGTTTGACATTGGGGTATTTGTGTTCATTGGGTTGTTGCTGGCCTGGGTTCTGCAATTTATCGTTGCGGCGGTTGGTCTGCCGGAAGTGTTTAAGGTGCTGGGGTTGGGAACCCTCACCCTGGTGCGGGTATCCGTCCTGCTGGCGATCGCCACGGTCATTTGGACCCCCGTCGGCGTGGCCATCGGGTTTAATCCGCAGCTGGCGCGGCTGTTGCAACCCGTCGTCCAATTTTTGGCCTCGTTTCCAGCCAATTTTGTGTTTCCGTTTGCCACCCTGTTTTTTGTGCGGACGGGCGCCAGCATCGAGTGGGGTAGCGTCCTGCTGATGTCCTTGGGGGCCCAATGGTACATTTTGTTCAACTCCATCGCCGGCGCCCAAAGCATTCCCACGGATTTGCGGGAAATGGCGGACGATGTGGGGTTAAGCGGCTGGCAGAAATGGCGGCGGTTGATTATTCCGGGCATCTTTTCGGCGTGGGTGACCGGTGGGGTCACCGCCAGCGGTGGGGCCTGGAACGCCAGCATCGTTTCCGAAGTGGTGGCTTGGGGCAACAACAAATTGGAAGCCACGGGCTTGGGGAGCTACATTGCCGAAGCCACCAATTCGGGCGACTGGGGGCGGATTGTCTTGGGGATTGGGGTGATGAGCCTGTTTGTGGTGGGGTTGAACCGGTTGCTGTGGCGCCGGCTCTACGAATTGGCGGAGACCAAATACCATCTATGAGTTTTCTGTTGTTTTTGCAACACGGTTGGGCCGACACCCATCGCAAGATGCAACGGCTGGCGCAGTTGTTGGGGCAGGAAGCAGCGGTGATTCCCGATTTGGGGTTTTGGCGGACGTGGGGGCCCATGGCCCCCCTGGTGGATACCGTGGAGGCGATCGCCCAGACTCATTTGGTGGCCCAGCCAGAGTTACCGGTGCGGGTGGTGGGGCATTCCATGGGGGGCTTAATCTGGTTGGAATTGTTGCAGCGTCGTCCTGAATGGCGATCGCGGTTGCACAGCTTGGTGTTGCTGGGGTCGCCGGTGGGGGGAGCCGATCTAGCGCGGTTGTTGCAGCCCCTCAGCCTTTGGCCGACCGTGGCCCCGGATTTGGCCCGGAGTCGGCGGGATTTGGCCACGGCGATCGCCCGGGAAGTACCCGTTCTGAGTTTGGCCAGCGACTGGGATGGGGGCAGCGACGGTACCGTTCTGGTGCAATCCACCTGGGTTGCGGGAGCCTACCTCCAAACCTTGCCCGGCATTCGCCATCCGGTGTTGCATTGCCATCCGGCCACCGCCGCCGCCATTCAAAAATTTTGGTCTACCTTGCCGGCTCCGACCGTTCATCCCTTTACGGAACCCTTGGTGCAGAAGTTGGCGGCCATTCCAGGCATGACGGATGCCCACCCCCGCGATCGCCACCGGGCCCAACCGTGGTTCACCACGGCCACGGGCTGGGAAATGCGGCGGTGGGTTTCCCCCTTGGGCTTGCCCCACGTGTTTGTCTGGAACCCAGCCAAAGCCTACGCCTACGGCGGTTGGAGCGGCGATCGCTGGGGGTTTTGGCAACGGGTGCAGCAAGCCGTAGCCACCATCCCCCAATCGCATTCCCCTTCTCCCGTTTTGGGAGAGGGGCCGGGGGTGAGGGAAAGCCCCTAGCGTTTTCGTGTGTCTTATTTGACCTGGCAACTGCTGTATAGTCATTTTAATTAAC
>DMPD01000258.1:0-354 GCA_003456125.1 Cyanobacteria bacterium UBA8156
GAACGTGGAGTAGATCGCCGCTACCGGCCGCATGCCTTGGGTGGCCATGCCCGCCGCCAAAGTGACGGCGTGTTGCTCGGCGATCCCCACATCGACGTATTGCTCGGGCAACTTTTGTTGCAGTTTGTCCAAGCCGGTGCCAGTGGCCATCGCGGCGGTGATGCCCACAATCCGTTTGTCTTGTTCGGCCAAGGCCACCAACGTTTCCGCAAACACCTTCGAGTAGCTGGGGGGTTTGGGCTTGCTGCTGCTGCTTGAGGCCTTGGCTTTGCCCGTCGCCAAATCGAAGGAATTTTGGGCGTGGTACCCCACCTTGTCTTCTTCGGCGTAGCTGTAGCCCTTGCCCTTGGTGGT
>DMPD01000258.1:745-982 GCA_003456125.1 Cyanobacteria bacterium UBA8156
CGTCGATCAGTTCCCGGAGGTTGTGACCATCGATGGGGCCAATGTATTTGAACCCCAATTCCTCAAACACCGCCCCCACTTTGTTTTGCACCATGGTGAGGATTTTGATGTTGTCTTTGATCCGCTCCAATTCGGGGCTGATGGATTCTCCGACAAAGGGCAGGCTGCGGATTTGACCTTCGATGTTGTCTTTGAGAAATTGCAGGGGCGGGCTGAGGCGCAGGCGGTTGAGGTACC
>DMPD01000258.1:1351-8412 GCA_003456125.1 Cyanobacteria bacterium UBA8156
GACATTTCGTTGTCGTTGAGCACCACCAGCAAGTTGGTTTTGGGCAAGTGTCCGGCGTGGTTGATGGCTTCGAGGGCCATGCCGCCGGTCAAGGCGCCATCGCCAATGATGGCCACACATTTGTAGTTGTCCCCCTGCAAATCGCGGGCTAGGGCCATGCCCAAGGCTGCGGAAATGCTGGTGGAGGCGTGTCCTGCCCCAAAGTGATCGAAAGGACTTTCGCACCGTTTGAGGTAGCCGGCAATGCCGTTTTTCTGGCGCAGGGTGTGAAAATTCTTGTAGCGACCGGTGAGCATTTTGTGGGGATAGGCTTGGTGCCCCACATCCCACACCACTTTATCGCGATCCAAATCCAAAACTTGGTATAACCCCAAGGTGAGCTCCACGACCCCCAGCCCCGGCCCCAGGTGACCACCGGTGGCGGCAATGGTTTGCAAGTGCTTTTCGCGAATTTCGGCGGCGATCGCCTCCAGTTGGCCAATGCTGAGGCCGTGCAGTTGGTTGGGATGGGTAATGTTGACTAGATGCATAAGAACCGAAAATACCTTGATTCCTCCAGTCTAGGGTATGGGCGATCGTCCTTGGTGTTTCTGGACACCGCTGGGAAATGTCTTGCCAAATCCCGAAATTGTGGTAAAACTTCAGCCAACTTGTTCAAAGAAACCGGTTTGCTCGCTGACGCACACGGGCAGACCTCCAGAGTTGAGGAGACGCTATGACCGATATTTTCGGTGCGACCCCCGAAGGGGGCTTGTCGTTGGATGAAGCCTTACGTTTGTTAGATGGGTTGCTGGATAAACCCCTCAGCCATCTCCAGGAGCGGTTGTTTCGGTGGACGTGGGTGGGGAAAACCTATGCGGAAATTGCAGAAGGTTCGGACTACGATGCTTCCTACATTCGGGATGTGGGGTATCGCCTCTGGCGGAAAGTGTCGAAGGCCGTGGGGGAGAAGGTCACCAAACACAACATCCAGGTGGTGTTACGACAGCAAGCCCTGCGGCAACAACAGGGGGAGTGGCCCAAGCCCACCACTTTCTGGGGCGAAATTCCCGAAATTCGGGGGTTTCAGGGGCGCACCACCGAGTTGGCGAGCCTGACGACGGGAATCGTGGGCGATCGCTGGCGGTTGGTGGGGTTGTTGGGGGCGATCGGCACGGGGAAGTCCTGGTTGGCGGCGGCGTTGGCGGAAAAGTTGGCCAGCCACTTTGATACGGTGATTTGGTATGCCCTCAGCCCCAGCCTCACGACTGCGGAACTGTGGCAGGATTGGCAAGAGGCGATCGGACAAGGGGAGTCCGGTCTGCGGGGGATGGTGGCGGGGTTGAGCCGGCGCCGGGTGCTGTGGGTAATCGATGGTTGGGAGCATGTATTGGCCGCCGGGGAGATCGGTCGCTACCGGCCCGGCTACGAACGTTGCGGCGAGTTGCTGCACCGCTTGAGCCACAGCCGCCACGGCAGTTGTGTGGTGGTCACTTCGCAGGAACGGCCACCGGAATTGCCTTCCCCCCGCTTGAACGAAAGCCCAACGGTGCGATCGCACACGGTGGTGGGGTTGCCGCCGTCTCTTTGCGGGGCTTGGATTCCCCCCCATTTGCAGGCTTTGGGGTTGGCGGAACGTTGGCACGGCCATCCGGGACTGATCCAAGGGGCCCTGCGATCGCTGTCTGCCCTGACGGCGGCCGAAGCGGCGGTGATTTTGGCGGAAGAAGCGCTGCTGCCCCCCATCCGCAACCTGTGCGATCGCCAGGGGTCTCGGCTCTCCCCACTGGAGTGGCAAGTGGCTTGGGCATTGGCGGTGTTGGGGCGGCCGGTGGCTTTTGCCGAGCTGTACGAAGCACTGGCGGCACCGCCGCTCCGGGGTCAAGTGTTGGAAGCCTTGGCAGCGCTGCAGGATCGGCACCTGCTCGCCCGGCAAGATGGGGGATTTGCCCTGGTGCCATGGATGCTGCCCTACTTTCGGGAAACCCTGCCGCAGGTCTCCCCCCTGCCTGCCGCTTTCCCCCAAAGTGCTTAGTCGAACATTGTGGGGCACCGCTCCCGCAATTCGGCATTGAGGCGGGGCAAGTCATCGCGCATCGCCAAATACCAATCCCGCCGCTCCCGGTAATGCTGGCTCAGCAAACGGGATTGGGCCACCCAGTCGTAGGCGTTGTGGGCCAACCGCTGTCGGAGTTCTCCATCTTGAATCAGGGTCACCAGTTTGGTCTCAAATTCTTCGGGGGAAGCAAACAACAACCCGGTTTCCCCTTCCACGATGGATTCGGCATACACCGTCGGGCTGGCCAAAGCCACGGTGCCAAACCCGGCGTGTTCCAAAAACTTCAAGTCGGATTTCATGCGGTTAAATTGCGTGTCCAACAACGGCAAAATGCCAATGTCGCAACGGCTTAAAATTTCCTGGTAGCGCTCGTAGGGACAAAAGGGCTGAAATTCTTTGTGTTTGGTGGCTAAAGCATCGAAAAACTCGCGATCGTGCACCACCTGCACCGACACGTTTTGATACTTCTTCAAAACTCGGTTGAGGGCTGGCATCAACGGCTCCCAGTCGGCTTTGCGGTTCAAGGCCCCAAAAAACAAGGTGACGGTACTTTTCTTGGGATAGGAACGCCGCGGGGGCAAAAACGACAGATGGTTCCGAAATACCTTCACATTGGGATTGAATTGGGTGAGGTGTTGGGCCAATGGCTCCGTACTGGTTTGCACACAATGGGAAGTCCAAAACACCAGGAATTTGTTGTCGGCGTTTTCCGGCCAAAAGTAGGGATCGTCGTCGTGCTCCATCACAATCAAAAACCCGTTCTGCAAAAACAGTTTTTGCTTTTGGATGTCCTGCGGGTACAACAACAATGCCCGCTGCCATATAAAGACTTTTTCTTCCCCTGGCAACCCCTTCGTGGCGATCGCCTCCCGCGGTCGGCTGTGTTGAATGCGGGTGCCGGGGATGGTCTGGCTCAACCGATCGGGCTCCAATACCCGGACGCGATCGCACCCAATGGGGGCACTGATAAAGGTATGCACCAACAACGGTCGGGCCGGCGGGGTGAGGGTGGCCGCAAAAACACCTCCGGCAATGCAGGCCACCTGGGCAAAGCGATCGGGTTGGGGCAGGAGGGGCCGCAGGGTCTCGAGGAACCGCTCCAGAGCCGCCGCCTCGGCCGCGGTGAGGGGGGGCGTATCCCACTGCACGTCCCACACATGGACATGGGCCGCCAGTTGGTTGGGCATCGCCGGCAACCAAAACCCGGGGCCCCAATCCTCTTGCTCCGTCAAACAACCCTGCAACCGCCGCCAATACTGGGCGTTGGGCACATACACCAGCAATTGACCATCGGGGGCCAGCCCCTCTCGGTAGGGGGCCAAACCGGCGGCCCCCCCGATCGCCCGGAGGTCGGAAATCACCACGCACGCGGCCCCCGCCGGCAAGGGTGCAAACGGGGCGATCGCCCGATACTCCCCCCGGGGATTTTGCCGTTGGTAAGCCCGCGCCAAGGTTTCATCGGGGGGGGCTACCTCCACCAGCACCGCCGCATCGGGTACCAGCAAACGGGCGAGTAGGGGACGGGAACCCACCAAATCCGGAGAAAGGGGCATACTAGAGAGAAGTTCGCAGTAGGGCCATGGTACGTCGTCGCAGCAACAATTCCACCTACGTCCCCATCGAAGAAAACCGCCGGGAAGACCGCAGCGGTACCCTCCGCATTGCCATCTGGGGTGCCATTCTGGCCGTGGGCATTGCGATCGGGGCGGCCCTGTCCACCCTCAACCCCTCGCCCCAAACGGTGGATGCCATTCGCCTGGACAACATTGCCCCTAGCCGTGATTTCTGCAACAACTATGGGGCTTCGGCCCTGGTCACCAACACCCGCACCTACGTCACCCTCAACCCCTTCAATGTCTATGTGAGCCAATCGGAGGTGCAACCGGGTTGTGTGGTGTTGCCCAACAACTGGAACGAACTGCTGCGGCAGGGAGCGATCCGCGATGCCGACATCCGCACCTGCAAAGACCGCATGAACACCTTTGGCTACACCGGCAACCTTGCCAGCCAACCGCAGGTGGATTGCGTCTATCAGACCGAAGACCGGGAACGGCTCCTGGTGCCTGCGCCTGCTCCGGAACCGCCAGCCTAAACCCAGAGGGGCCTACGTACCACCCCTCGACGTTTCTATAAATCCCCAAACCCTTTCTTTTTCTTCTTCTTTTTGCCGTAGTTGGCCCGGGCTTCGGCTGGCCCGGCGGGTGCGCCTTCGCCCATCATCCCCGGCATTTGCCCCCGGCCCATCTGTTGCATCATCGATCGCATGCGCTGAAAATCGGCAATCAGTTTGGTCACGTCCTGGAGCGATCGCCCGGAACCTTTGGCAATGCGTTGTTTGCGGCTGGGACTGCGGGCCAGCAACTCTGGATCGCGCCGTTCGCTGGGGGTCATCGAGCCGATCATGGCCTCGCACCGCTTGAGTTGGGCTTCAGCTTCTTTCAGTTGGGCATCGTTGACTTTAATGCCGGGCAGCATTTTGATCAGCCCGCCAAAGGAACCCATGTTTTTCATCAGGCGGGTTTGTTTGAGAAAATCCTCAAAATCAAACTTGGCCTCCAAAATTTTCGCCTGGAGTTTGGCGGCATCGGCCAAGTCCACCTGCTCTTGGGCTTTTTCCACCAGGGTGAGCACATCCCCCATCCCCAAAATTCGCGAAGCCATGCGATCGGGATAGAAGGGTTGCAGGGCTTCGACTTTTTCGCCCACGCCGACAAATTTGATGGGTTGCCCGGAGACCTCCCGCACCGAGAGGGCCGCCCCCCCCCGGGTATCTCCATCCAATTTGGTCAGGATCGCCCCGGTGATGCCAATGCGATCGTGAAAGGTGCGGGTGAGGGTGGCCGCCTCCTGGCCGGTCATGGCATCCACCACCAACAACACCTCGTGGGGGGCGATCGCCGCTTTGATCCCCGCCAGTTCCGCCATCATGTCTTCGTCGATTTGCAGCCGGCCGGCGGTATCCACAATCACCACATCGGCTTGGGTTTGCCGGGCTTGGGCAATCCCCTGTCGGGCAATTTCGATGGGAGAAACCGCCGTCCCCAACTGAAACACCGGAATGTCAATTTGTTTGCCCAGGGTCACCAACTGATCGATCGCCGCCGGGCGGTACACGTCCGTCGCCACCAACAACACCGAGCGGGATTCCTTGCGCAAATGCAGTGCCAGCTTGGCCGAGGCGGTGGTTTTGCCCGTCCCCTGCAACCCGGCCATCAACACCACCGTGGGCCCCGGCTCGGCGATCGCCAAGGGCTGATGGGTATCCCCCATCAACCGCACCAGCTCGTCGTAGACCACCTTCACAAACTGTTGGCCGGGATTGACCCCCTGCACCACGTCCGTGCCGATCGCCTTCTCGGCCACGCGATCGACAAAGGCTTTGGCGACGGACAGGCTGACATCGGCTTCCAGCAGGGCCCGCCGCACTTCCCGCAGGGTATTGCGAATGTTGGTTTCGGAGATTTTGTCGCTGCCGCGCAGTTTTTGCCATGCCGATTCCAAACGCTCGGCCAACTCGTCAAACATGGGGAATGCTTTTCAGGGGTTTTCTATAGTATCGGATGTCCGACCCTGGGTACAATAGGAAAATCCTTGCCAACCTTGGGCTTATGACGACGTTGGTTGCCGTTGCTGCCAAAAATTCGGTGGATGAACCCCGCCCTCGCATCGTCGTGGGGTTGTCGGGGGGCGTGGATAGCTCCACGGCGGCGGCGCTGTTGTGCGAACAGGGCTACGACGTGGTGGGGCTCACCCTGTGGCTGATGAAGGGCAAGGGGCAGTGTTGTTCGGAAGGGATGGTGGATGCGGCCCGGATTTGCGCGCAGTTGGGCATTCCCCACGAGGTGATCGACAGCCGCGAAACCTTTGCGGCGCAGATTGTGGATTATTTGGTGACGGGCTACCAAGCCGGGATCACGCCGTTGCCCTGCTCCCGCTGCAACCGCTCGGTAAAATTTGGGCCGATGGTGGCCCTCGCCCAAGCAAGGTTTGGTATTGAAACCATTGCGACGGGGCATTATGCCCGCTTGCGGTTCAACCCGGAAACCCAGCGTACCGAGTTGCATCGGGCTCGCGATCGCCAAAAGGATCAATCGTACTTTTTGTATGAAGTGAGCCAAACCGAGTTGGCCCGTTGCCGATTTCCGTTGGGGGAACTCACCAAAGCCGAGACCCGGCAAATGGCGGCCCGGTTGGGGTTGGCCACCGCCGAAAAGCCGGAGAGCCAAGATTTGTGTTTGATCGAAGCCCACGGCTCCATGCGGGACTTTTTGGATCGCTACATTGCCCAACACAAAGGGAAATTTGTGGATACCCAGGGGCGGGTGTTGGGGGAACACGACGGCTGCCATCATTTCACGATCGGGCAACGCAAGGGGTTGGGGATTGCCGCTCCCCAGCCGCTGTATGTCTTGGCGATTCACCCCGGCAAAAACGAAGTGGTGGTGGGGGAACGCCACGAAGCCCTGCAAGCGGAATGTACCGTGGCGGAGGTGAATTGGGTGTCGATGGTGCCCACCATGGCGCCATTTCGCGCCGAAGTCCAAGTGCGGTATCGAGCAGAACCCGCTCTGTCCGAAATTGTGCCCACTTCGGAGGGCACCGCCCGGATTGTGTTTGACGAGCCGCAATTTGCGATCGCCCCCGGCCAAGCGGCGGTCTGGTACGACGGCGATCGGGTGTTGGGGGGAGGAATTTTGCAGAAGTTGGAGGAAGCCCCGTGTACGATTTAGCAGCTTTGGCGCAGCAGTTGCCGAAAGGGGAGCGACCCTGGGCGCGGTATCCCCAAGATATCCCCCTGCCGACCCACGAAGACCTGCCCTGTGAGGACAACGAAATCGTGCACAACTTTCAGGAGTTGCCCCTATCGATCTTGCTCACCACGTCGATGCAGCCCCACTTGGCCCGCCAGCGACCCGATGGGGATTTTTTATTGGGGCACGACAGCGGCGTGTACTGGCAGATCATCGATCCACCCTTGAAAGGGGCGGTAGCCCCCGATTGGCTGTGCGTGTTGGGGGTGCCC